>NZ_JBFTRT010000032.1:0-16533 GCF_056399685.1 Pedobacter sp. 01N416 | reverse complement strand
AGCCTGTACTCTGGAAATATTTTTTACATAAACTGTAATCTTAGCCGTATTTCTATCTACTGAACTGATTTTTAGTGCATATCCGTCTTGGATCACTTTTACTTTACCAGTGTTATCATCATTGTAGCTCACACTTTCTTTTTCTCCTTGTATCAACGTAATTTCTACATTGCCACTTACAATAACCTGGCTGATGTTTTTAGGTGCCGATATTTTGATTGGCTGTTTCTCGCCTGCCATTACACTTGTTGAGAAAATAGCAGAAGTTAAAACGATAGCTGCTAATACTGATTTTGTTAGGGTTTTGATTGAGGTTTTCATAATGCCGTTATTTATATTTTTAATTAATATTTTGTGATTGTTTTGTAGATAAGACACCACGATGGCCAAAACGTTGCAGTAGAAAACCCTCAATTATACCAACACAGCTTAATTCTCGACGAACGGGTTTAAAAATCGGGCGAAAAAGAGTTCATTTTTACGAATACTTCCATACCTATCGCTTAATTCTATGCACGATCTTAATCTTGTTGGCTTAGAATTAACAATAGCTGAACATTTGCTTTAAACGCCTGTTAAATCTTTTGCGGTAAGTTCCAGTAAATTGAGGCCATGAGAATGACCGTAAGGTTGAAAAATAAAAGAAAAATTAGCGCTGGTTAACCAGCTACGAGCCTGTAATACGCTAAACAGATAGACTGGCGGAGTTAATACCTGCCTGAAAAAAATTGACCTACCTCAATAATCCAGAAAGATGTGCTAAATCAATAATGCCAAGCTCAGAACTTGGGTTTAAATGGGCAGAATGTGAAGCATCTGCCCGTTGGGTTTCACTATAATGGCTAAAATTTAATCGATAGTTTTTCAGAAACAAGAACATTGTTTTTGTAGTACTCGAAGAACCAGGTTCCATTCTTTTTTAAAACTATGCCATTCCCGGTTCCACTGCTGGAAATGTAACAGTCCTCTACAGAGGTTTTGAGTAAGGTCATTACAATTTTAGGGCTTGCATCTATCAGTTGGTAACCATTGCTTATAGGCTGCGCATACAATAGCCCCTCTTGTTGCTCTGTTTTAACGGCAATCGGCTGACTAACTGGCGCAGATGCTGTTTTAGGCGCCACATTTGCAGGGGCAGGTGTTGGACTGGTAACCGCTGTTGGGCTGCCTGCTACATACTTAAAATCGTTAAAGGATGTAAATGCATCTTTCAATGCCATATTGTAAGAAGTTTCATATTCTTTCTCTCTGCTTTTACCTGCCTTGCTTTTTATCACTATAGCACCCTTACAATCTTTAAGTAAAAGAGTAAGATTGGTAACGAACATACTATTGTTTTCCTGCACTTCTACCACCAGGGCCTTGCATCTATCTGTTGCAATTTCTTCTGGTATTTCCGAATTATCAAAATACACAGTAAAACCTTTCTCCTCAAAAAAAGCTTTTGTTAGTGTATTTAAACCATATTGATTAATCTGTTTGAGAAAACTAAATTTCTCGGGCACAATGATGTATTTGTAATTGGCGGTATTAGACTGTGCCTGTACAGAAAAAGAGATTGCTAAAAGGACAATAAAAAGATATCTTTTCATAACGGTTAATGGAGCTTGGATAAGATTCCGCCTCAATTTATAGAATGAAACGGAGAAAATCAAATTTCAGTAACATGATACATTATTAATTCAAGGGTATTTAAGAAAGCCCCAACCAAGTTTAAGGGTATCGGTTGATTTTTATTTATCGCATTTTTATCAAAATTATCTGCAGATTTGTTATCATTGAGCCGACCAAATATCATTATTGTAATGAAGATCATCCCAATCAATCAGAAAATTCCGCTGTTTGAATAAGCAAGCATGAGACATTGAGGCTTCAATTTCGCTGTTGGTCCGCGAATACAGATCAAATATTTATACTATAGCACTGACAAAATAAACAATGAATAAGTTTCTTGTAATACTTTTTTTTATAGCCCTTAGCCAGTTTGTACAGGCAAAAGAAGTTAAGATGTCGAGTCCCGACAATAAAATAGTCCTAACCCTCAGTACAGAAATGCAGAATAAATCTGCGTTAAATTATACGGTTATGTTTAAGGGGAATGTTGTAATCGCTGCATCACCTCTTGGGCTTGAATTTGAAGGAGGAGATCCTTTGTCAGGTGGTYTGGAAATTGTTTCGGTTAGACAAAAATTGGTAAAAGGTACCTGGAAACCAGTTTATGGAGAGAAGAATATATATGCTGACCACTACAGAGGAATAACCGTCCAGTTTAAAGAGAACACAAAGCCCTTTCGTTCTTTTTCGATGGATTTTCGAGTATACAATGAAGGTGTAGCCTTTCAATATAATATAGATACGAAGAAGCAAGTAACCATTAGCCGTGAGCTTACAGGTTTCCGGTTTACTCAGGACCATCCGTCCTGGATTGCAAGGGAATCGCAGGCAAGTTATATTAAAGGGACTGTGAGTAAAACACCGAATGGTTCTGAGCGGCCTTATGTAATCGAAGTTAATCCAAACTGCTTGGTGGCGCTTGGCGAAGCTGCCTTAACCAATTTTGCTCAGATGAAATTTGACCGGTCCCCAAAAGACAGCTTATTGATAACGGCTGCGCTGAGAGGAAAATCGGTTTTTAACAGTAGTTTTTCAACGCCGTGGCGCTACGTGATGATCGCAGAATCAGCCGGGGAGCTATTGGAGAATAACTATTTCATATTAAACTTGAATAAACCCACGCCATTGAAAGATGTATCTTGGATAAAACCTGGAAAGGTAATCCGCGAGGTAACTTTAACAACGGTTGGTGGTAAGGCTTCTATTGATTTTGCTGCCAAACATCATCTCCAGTACATAGAATTCGATGCAGGCTGGTATGGCCATGAGTATGATAATGCAGCCAGTGCACTAGCCGTAAACGTAGATGCCTCAAGGTCTCCAGGCCCATTGGATCTTCAGGAAATCATTGCTTATGGAAAAAGTAAAGGCGTTGGTGTGATCCTCTATGTGAATCAAAGGGCATTAACAAAACAGATCGATACTATCCTTCCATTATATAAATCGTGGGGGGTGGCAGGATTGAAATATGGCTTTGTGAATGTAAATTCGCAGCAGAATATTACCTGGTTGCACCAGGCCATAAGAAAAGCAGGAGATCATAAACTGATGCTGGATATCCATGATGATTATCGCCCAACTGGATATTCAAGAACCTATCCTAATTTAATGACCCAGGAGGGCGTGCGTGGCGATGAAGAAAGCCCTGACAGCAAACAGGCATTAAGCACCATGTTTACTAGGATGCTGGCTGGCGCTGCTGATGCTACAAATTGTTATTTCGCACCAAGGGTAGATCAAATGGGCTCACATGCATCGCAAATGGCCAAAGCAATCTGTTTATATAGCCCATGGCAATTCGTTTATTGGTACGACCGTCCTGCCGATTCGCCGAGAGCTAAAGGAGGGGCAGGATCAGCAGCTTCTGTAATAGATGAAATACCTGATCTTAGTTTTTATGATGCTTTGCCAACCATATGGGATGATACCAGGGTACTAGATGGGAAGATAGGAGAATATGGTACTATGGCCAGAAAAAATGGAAACGATTGGTATCTGGGTACAATGACCGACAAATCGAGGAACTTCACTTTACCGCTTAATTTTTTAGAAAAAAAGACAAAGTACGAGGCTACTATTTATACTGATGATGCTTCACTCCAAACAGCCACAAAAATCCAGATCAGGAAAATGAAGGTAGATTCGTCAACTGTTCTCTCATTTGATTTAAAGGCAAAGGGAGGAGAGACCATTATTTTTAGAGCATTAAAACCCTAGCTAATTCGATGAGATAACTGAGTTATATCTTTTTTGAATTTAACGGATTAAGCACCGATATGGCAAAATACAAAATGGTGATAAATGAGGGTTTCGGTAAGCCTAAAAAATGCAGGAAAAGTAAAAGAGATGAGGTGATACAGCTTTACCTAAAAGACCTGTTGAGTAGCCTTAGCACTTACGGATCTGTTTTGCGCCGTTTTGAAAGGGTAACATTAATACCGGGAGAAGATAAAATGTAGTCTTTGGTCGAAAATTCGTCTGAGAATAAAGTCTTAAAGAAAGATTTTTGGGTAATTGAATAAGGCTATCGGTTTTTCAATTTATTGTATGGTGTCGGTTTTTTTTATAAATTTATATAATCCTTATGCAAAAGAGAAAATGTTTACCCAAGTAATATTAGCAGATGAAGAGTTAATTTCTTTATTAAAGACAGATGATAGAAGAGGCCTTCAACTGATATATAACAACTATTGGGAACAACTATACCTTGCAGCATTTAGTGTATTAAAAGATCCCGAACCGTGTAAGGATATTGTGCAAGATGTTCTATTGCAATTATGGATCAGAAGAGATGAAGTGAAAATTGATTCACTAAAATCTTACCTGTTTACCGCTGTCCGCTATAAAGTACTCACTTATATAAAGTCGGCAAATAACCGGAAGGTATTTATCGAAGATGGCGAATTGGAAAAATTGGCTGGCTTTGCCTTACAGAAAGATAACCTGAATAAACAAGATGTCGAAAAATTGCTCGAAAAAGGGATTGCTTCACTCCCAAAGCGCTGTCAGGAGGTTTTTCTGTTCAGTAGAAAGGAATTTTTGAGTAATAAAGAAATTGCCGAGAGAATGGGCATCAGCGTAAAAACTGTCGAAGCCCAGATGTCGATCGCATTAAAACATTTACGGGCAGTGATGGGAGAAGTACTTTTTCTGTTGGTGATGTTTTCGTTCCACCATACTTTTTAAAACGCGAAACCTAAAATACAGGCCACGTCAAAGGCGTATAAGCAAAATATCTACATAAAGGAGCATCCTATATTCCAGCTTCATCCCCGTTTAAAACCGCTTAAGCCCTTCATTTTAATTTTTTTTTAAATTCTTTTAGGGGTTAGGGCTTTTCATTTAGACATACCTATATGAAAAACATAATAACTGATAGTGAATTTAAAGAATTGGCAAGGAAATGCCAGGAGGGAACTGCCAGTGAAGAGGAAATAAAAGCTTTTGATGAAGTTTATGACTTACTTCTTCAAAGACATACAACATGGGATGCTAATCTTATGGGTGAGAAAGTAGCTGTTCAAAACGAAATATACCAGTCACTCATCAATAAGGTTGATGATCAACAAAAAAATATCCGCGTGTTTCCATTATGGAAATATTTATCTGCCGCCGTTCTTTTAATTGTTGCTGGCTTCAGCGTTTATTTTTTCGCGATTAAAACAAAAATGGAAGATCAGCATCAGCAGGCTGTTATTCTACCTGGCAAAAATAATGCAATCCTGACTTTGGCCGATGGAAAAAAAGTTAATTTAAATGAGGTAGGGAATGGTGCTTTGTTGAAACAGGCTGGAATTCAGATTACAAAATCGGCTGATGGCCAATTGTTGTATAAGGTATTGAATGATGTAGAAAAAACAGCCAAGTTAGTCTCCTATAATTTAGTGGAGACCCCAAGGGGTGGGCAATACCAGATTATCCTGCCTGATGGTACCAAAGTTTGGCTTAATGCAGCTTCCTCATTAAAATTCCCATTGTCATTTGCCTCTATGGAAGATCGTAAAGTTGAACTAAAAGGAGAGGCCTATTTTGAAGTAACCAAAGATAAAATACATCCATTTAAGGTTATCAATGAAGGACAGGAAGTAAAAGTGCTGGGTACACATTTTAATATTAATAGCTATGAAGATGAGGGTGCGATTAAAACAACCTTACTAGAGGGAAGCGTAATCGTAACCTCTGATTATGCTAAAAATGGAGTAAAGGCTGAAGTTAAGATTAAACCGGGAGAGCAGGCCATATTAACTGAGAAAGGAATAAATGTGGTAGAGAAAGACGTAGAGGCAGTGATGGATTGGAAAAACGGGGATTTTATATTTCAGCAGGAGAGTTTAAAGCAGATCATGAACAGGGTAGGCCGATGGTATAATGTAGACGTAGTTTATGAAAAAGATGTAAATGCTGGATTGACCTTTAGCGGTCAGATGTCAAGGTCGAAAAATATCAAAGAAATCCTTAAAAATTTAGAATCAACCGGGGAAATCGAATTCGAAATCAGCGGATCAAAAATCAAAGTAAAGAATAACCAATAATAAAAATATCAACAAACCAAACTAACCGATTAATTTACTAACCAAACCAACCGTAATGAAAGCTTTTCCTTAACTTTTACAAAAGCATAGCTTAAAAAATAAGCCAAGAGTGTGCAACCACTCTTGGCTATGGTTTAATGCTATTCATCAGACCCGAATAAATCGGGAATTGCAAAACAATTATTAATGAAACCCTGAGCATGCCCAATTCCTAACTAGACAATCGGCATACTCGTATTAAACTCATTCAAATGTATGAATTTTTACTTTAAAAGGCTATACAGGCCACCAGCTCGTATTGCCCAAATTTTGCTCGTAATGAAACTAATCATTGTGTTATTAACAGCTACATTTTTGCAGGTAAGCGCAGGCACTTATGCCCAGAACGTTACCCTGAAGGAGAAGAATGTCAAATTGGTGGCCATATTTAAAGAAATCCGTAAGCAAACCGGTTATGATTTTATTTATAGCGACCGCATGCTGGAAAATGTAGCGCCGGTAAACTTAAACCTGACGAATGTTCCATTAATTGAAGCATTGAATAAAGCTTTCGAGAACCAGCCACTTTTATATGAAATTGAGAATAAAACCATTATAGTAAAAGCTAAACCGGCACAAAACTATGGCTTTGCAAATCTGCTGCGTGTAATTACAGGTACTGTAACCGACGAGAACGGTGGTCCTTTACCTGGTGTTACCATCAGGAGCAAGAAGACAGGTTTAATTGTAAGGACAGATAAGGATGGGAAATATGCGATTTCGATCAACGATAATGCAGACGAACTTATTTTTTCTTTTATCGGCTTAGAATCAAAAACATTACGGGTTCCAGATAAGAATATTTTAAATGTACAACTTAAATCATCTGTTGAAAGGCTAGACCAGGTAGTGGTTACAGGTACTGGTATAAACAGGAACAAAGAAAGTTTTACGGGTGCAACTGCTACCTTTACCGGTGCGGAGCTAAAGGCAATCGGAAACAATAATATCATTGCGAGTTTGAAGGCTTTAGACCCCTCTTTTATTGTACTTGATAATGAATTAAAAGGTTCTAACCCCAATGTGCTGCCTACACTTGAACTTCGGGGTAAAACCACCGTTTCTGAGCTTTCGTTAAAAGATCAATTTGGTACCGATCCAAACCAGCCACTCTTTATTCTAGATGGTTTTGAAACCACTTTGAGTACGATTATCGATTTGGACATGAACCGCGTGGCCTCCGTAATTATTCTTAAGGATGCGGCTTCCACAGCTTTGTATGGGTCAAAAGCAGCTAATGGTGTAATCGTAATAGAAACCATTAAACCGGTACCGGGTAAATTGCGCTTTTCATATAACAGTGATTTAAGGGTTGAAGGACCTGATCTCACCGTTTATAATATGATGAATGCTGCAGAGAAATTGGAATTTGAAAAACTTTCTGGAAGATATAATATTGATGATGTTAAACAACAGCTTACCTTAGATTCGGTATACAATGTGCACAAAGCTGCTATCGCAAGGGGTGTAGACACCTATTGGTTATCTGAGCCGCTCCGTAATATTGTAAGCCAAAACCATTCCATTAATGCAAGTGGTGGCGATGAGGCTTTCCGCTACGGGGTGAGTTTCAATTATAAAATTAATCCTGGGGTAATGAAAGGTTCTACCCGTAATACATGGGGAAGTAACATCAATTTGAACTATCGAAAATCGAAGGTCAACATTAACAACTCATTCTCTATAAACGGAAATAATAGTACAGAATCTCCTTATGGTAACTTTTCTAATTTTGTAAATGCGAACCCTTATTATGAGAAAAATACCACTAATCCCAGTTTAGATAACGCAACAACTTTTTCAACAGTTTTTACCACTAAAGCGATAACGGTTCCAAATCCACTTTACAACGCTTCATTGCCTTTTAAAAACGAAGGAACGGGAATGAATTTAACAAACAATTTATCAGTACAATATGATATCCTTCCGAAATTTAGGTTGAACGGAGGTTTCTCCATATCGAAAGGTGTTTCCGAACTTGATATATTTACCTCACCCGATCATACAGATTATGCGGCGTTAGCACCTGTTCTGCGTGGTAAATATTCCAATAGCAAATCTAATAACTTTAGCTATAGTACAAACGCCTTATTAACCTACGGTAATGTATTTGGAGGTAAACATTCAGTTACAGCCAATTTAAGAGGGCAGTTTAGCCATAACTATTCCAGTTTCGAAAATTTTGTTGCTCAGGGATTCCCTACACAAACAGATCCTGTTTTAAGATTTGCCTATGGGTATGAACTCAATGGAATGCCAAGTGCATCCAGTTCTGCTTTCCGAAGTGTAAACGCAACCGGATCTGTTAACTATTCTTATGCCTCACGTTATCTATTCGACGCTTCGTATCGTTTAGATGGTTCATCCTCTTTTGGTAAAAATGATCCTTGGAGTCCTTATTGGTCTGCTGGTATTGGCTGGAATGCGCATCGCGAAACTTTCTTGAAAAAACTAGATGTAGTGAGCCGTTTAAAGCTTTACAGCAATATAGGTGTAACCGGAAACCAGACCATGGGAGCCGCGCCTAATAATACAATTTATCAGTATTTAAGGGCCTATAACCAAGCTGGATTGGGTATCAGTATGCTTACATTGGGTAATCCAGATCTATTGCCATCAAAAACTACCCAAATAAGTAGCGGTATCGATTTTGGTTTCTTTGAGGATCGTCTTACAGGTTCTTTAACTTCTTATTCTAAGGTTACAAACAATATGATTGTTCCTGTAGATTATCCTACATCTTCAGGTGTTGCCAGTTATTCGATGAATGTAGGTAAATTAAAGACCTTGGGAACTGAATTTAGGTTGAATTATGCGGTGATCAATAATCGTGCAGGCCGTATTATTTGGCGGGTTGGTGTAACAGGAGCAAGAACCAATAGTGTATATGTTGGTTTTGGCGATGCATTAAAGAAAATGAATGACAAAATGATAGCGGAGGCGGCACCAGCGGCGCCTGGGGAGCTAAAAAGGGTAGTAAGCGATAAAACTTTAACCCGTTTCCAGGATGGAGCCAGCCCTAATGATTTATTTACCGTTATCTCTTTAGGTATTGACCCCGCTACTGGCCGTGAAATGTATTTAACAGCTGATGGAGGGAGTACGACAGATTATACACTTGGGCTTAATACTAAAGTGGGCAGTTCCAGACCAATATTAGAAGGTGTTATCTCAAACAATTTTACCTATAAAAATCTATCCGTGCAGCTAACAATGCGTTATAAATTAGGTGCCAATGTTTTCAATTCAGCACTGCTTGAAAAAGTTGAAAATATCGATTTCAATGATATTGTGAACAACCAGGATAGGCGTGCCTTGTACGATAGGTGGAAAAAACCTGGCGACATTACCCAATTCAAGAACATCTATATGGGCGATCCGAATGTAAGGTCAACCGAGATGTCAAGCCGCTTTCTTCAGAAAGAAAACTCACTTTCACTTGAATCAATTAATGTGAACTATAGCTTTTTAAATGCCAAATGGATGAAAAATATGGGTATGACAAACCTAAATTTATCTGCTTATACAAATGATATTTTCCGCTTCTCAACAGTTAAACGCGAGCGGGGGATTGAATATCCATTTGCACGTTCCGTGTCATTTAGTTTAAGGGCTTCATTCTAATTTATAGGAATAATGAAAAAAAATTACAGAAACATCATCATCTTAATTTGCGCCATAGTTGCGATCTCTTCTTGTAAGAAATATTTAGAGATACAGCCTGAAGACAAACTTCTTGAAGAACAGGTTTTCACTTCAGCTAAAAATATAAAGGCCTATTTAAATGGTACTTATGTAAAACTGG
Source organism: Pedobacter sp. 01N416 (assembly GCF_056399685.1). Taxonomy (NCBI): domain Bacteria; kingdom Pseudomonadati; phylum Bacteroidota; class Sphingobacteriia; order Sphingobacteriales; family Sphingobacteriaceae; genus Pedobacter; species Pedobacter sp. 01N416. Next base: position 6,543 of record NZ_JBFTRT010000032.1, on the reverse strand, counting down.
GAGGAAATACCTTATATGGCGAAAACCTAACATTAACCATTCCAGACCTATTGGCGCAGCGTTATAATATGATTCCTGCAAACGGAACTGGTGTTAATATTTATAACCAGTATGCGGTATATGCTTATGCTAGTGGTGCGGTAAGCACTAAAATGGCTGAAATCTGGACCAATGCCTATAGTGCTATTTTTAATGTGAACAGGTTCATGGCCAATCTGACAAAATATCCTGGTGTACTAGATGCAAGAACAGATTCTACCTATCGTGGCGAAGCATTGGCCATAAKGGCGATGTTGCATTTTGATATGCTTCGTTTATTTGGCCCTATGTATAACTCTGCCGATTCTGCCAGTTCTGCTATTCAAATGATCCCCTACGCTACATCGGGAGAAATCACCGTAGCTCCTTTCTTTCCAGCCAATAGAATAATGGATCACATTATGGCTGATTTAAGTAAGGCCGAAAGTTTGCTCTCCAACGATAAGACAATGAATCAAGACAAAAAGTATAAGTTTACCTATTATTCGGTAAAGGCTTTACAGGCAAGGGCAAATCTATACAGAGGCAATAAGGCTGAGGCTTTGGCCTGTGCATTGGTGCTTATCAACTCGAATAAATTTCCTTGGGTAGATAAAATTAATATCCTGAACGAAAAAGGTAGTCCCGATAAGATTTTTTCTAGTGAAATGATTCTTGGGGCCTATAACCCTGATCTTTATAAGGAGGGGAATGGTCAACTGAAGATTTTTAGTGCTGGTTTAGCCGATAATAGTATTCTGGCACCAAAAGACGAACGTTTAACCGCACTGTTTAGTCCAGAACTTACCGCCGATTATAGGTTCTCTTTCCAGTTTTGGGATGCGCCGGCAAGTAAAACATACAAAACATTTTTAAAGTATGCTGATGTGGAAGACAAAACCAAACCCTTTAGAAATACGATCCCTTTGTTAAAATTGAGCGAGATGTATTATATCGCAGCAGAATGTGAACCGAACATGACTATCGCAAGCAGTTATTTAACCGCAGTCCGGTCAAATAGAGGTATTAATACCGTAGCTTTCCCGGTTACTGCTACTCCGACAGAAATATTGAAGGAGTATCAAAAGGAGTTTTTTGGTGAAGGCCAGTTATTCTACTATTATAAGCGGAATAAGGTAGCTACTATTCCTAATGGTAACAAGGTAAGTGATACTGATAGTCCCTTCTCAATGACCGCTGCCGAATATGTTGTGCCAATTCCAACCACTGAAATTTCAAACCGTTAATCAAAAAAATCATGAATAAACTTATTTATAAAATCGCTATATTACTAATGGCTGTTTCATTGGTCTCATGTGAGAAAGGGCTAATAAACTTTGATAATGAAAAAGTTGACGTTTATTTCTTTGATGCCGGAAGAACATATGCACCAAATGTCGATTCTTCTTATGTATCGTTTACTTATGTAACCAAACCCGACACCGTAAAAGACGTGGTGGTTGCAATTACAGGTCTAGCCGCAGACCATGAAAGGCAATATAAGGTTGTCGTTAATGAGTCGTCAACAGCTATCGCGGGAATCCATTATCAGGCATTACCTGAAAAGGTTGTCATCAAAAAGAACGCCATTAGAGATACCATCAAGGTAAAATTGATCCGTACGCCCGATATGAAAAGCAAGAGTTATGTTCTTGTTCTCGATCTGTTGCCGACGGAGAACTTTGGCATTAGCTGGAAAACCAGATTAGTTGGGGGGAAGCCAATCAGTACCATCAGATATAAAATTAGATTCGACGATGTGGTAAAACAACCTAAATACTGGCTTACCAATGCCTTTGGCACATGGACACGGACAAAAATGTTTTTCGTAAGTGATCTTCTAGGCATACCGGCTGACTATATGGAGACTGCCCGTAACACTGGGGAGCTTAATTCCTATGGCAAAGTAGTAAAACGTGAACTAGACCGGTTAGCCAGTATAGGTCAGACCGTTTTAGATGAAAATGGACTGCCAATGACTATGGGGCCAGGTTCTAACTAATTGTTTGTTTTCTAATAAATGAAGATTGTTATGATAAAACCATCATGGGCAAACGCTACAAAACGCAAATAATAAGCCCATGATAGCTTCATCACCGTTAAAAATAAACCGAGCTTTTGCGAGCTCATTAATGCCATCGAAAACAATGAGCAATAAATTAATAATTATATACTGATGAAAAAATATGTATACGCCTGCTTATTGGCGGCTTTTACTTTGTTGACCTATTCTTGTAAAAAGGATATAGGCAATTATGATTACCATGAAATTAATGAGGTTAAATTTAGCTCAGAATTAGATGGGAAAATTTCGGTCCTAACGCTTACACAATTAACCATTAATCCTAAGATTGAGTTTACCCAGGATGCTGCTGTTACTGATCCAAATCGTTATTCATACGAATGGGTATATGTAATAGACGCAACGGTAAAAACATTGGCCAAAACAAAAGACCTGGATGTGTTTATAAGTGAAAAGGCAGGTACTTATAGTGCCTATTATAAAATTACGGATAATGTTACAGGAGTGGTGTTTAGAAAGAGTTTTTCGCTAGAAATCAGGAATGTATACAATGAAGGCTGGTTGTTAATGACCGATGTGAATGGTAAGGCAAGGGTAGATATGCTTGCCAGACAGCGAGGTGGAGAATTCATCGTAGTAACTGATTTATTGACAAAAGCAAACACTGGCCTTGAATTAAAGGGCAAGCCAAAAGTCGTTTACAGTTACAACTGTGGGGCGCTCCTTGGCGTTGGGATTAATTTGCCTTATGCCATCTACTTTGGAACTGATCAGAGCGTAGACCGGGTAAACCCCGAAACTTTTGCTTGGCAGCCTAACTATAATGTAAAGTATGAAGTGTTGACGCCTTTGCCATCAAATTTCAGTATTGACTTGATAAAACGTGTAAATGGACCATCCATTAACGGCTGTTACATGATTTCATCAACCGGCGATGTTTATTATACTTCTCAGGCACCAGCTAATAAATACAGTCAAACACTTAATTTTGACGCTACTGACGGGCCATACAAAGTAGCCCCTTTTATTGGCGGAAACGAAAATTTTGTAACACCAGCGATTTCTCAGTACAACTACTTTTATGATGTTCAACATAAAAGGTTTAGAAGACATTTAAGTGTAAACGATTCCAAACTGTTGGCCGTTCCCGAGCCTAATGGAAGTGTAAGCCAGCCGCTTTTATTCTCTTATGCCAATACAGGAAAAGATTTAATATACATGACCTTGGCAAAAAACAACCAGGTAAATGTGATATTAAAAGATCCCCTTACCGCTAAATATTACCTGGCCCGTTTTGAGGCACATACCGCCAAGCAACTTTACTATCAGGAAATTGTAGGCAAAGATTTCGATAAGGCAGAAAACTTCGCTGTCAGCAATCAAACAGGCTACCTTTTTTACAGTGTTGGCGGAAAACTGTATCTGTATGATACTTCTCCGGCAACACCTTTATGTACTGAAGTGTATGATTATGGTGCTGCAAAAATCAGCGTTCTGAAATTTCAGATTTATCATTTGACCGGTGCCAATTATCCGATCACCGAAACAGACAAACTGGTGGTGTGTAGCTATGATCCGGCACTTCCCGAGGGTGTTAACGGAAAATTGGAGAAGTTTTCTATCCAAAATGGTGGCGCCGGGTTAACAAAAGAACCAAACTATACATTTACCGGTTTCGGCAAGGTACAAAGCTTGCATTACAGAGAAAGATAAACAGCAAAAGCAGATGAAAAAATTGATTTTATATGCCGCATTAATTTGCGGACTGGGAAGTTCATTGCCCATTTTGGCCGATGAAGGGGTAAAAACAGTGGTGAAGGGGGAGATGTCGGGACTGAGGGGAGGCGCGAGCCTTTTTATCGAAGATTTTGGCATGATCCAAAAAGGAAGAGCAAATTATACTAACGGTCGTTTCAGCATGGAAACGACCCTTACAAAACCCGAATTCTGTATTTTAACCACAACCGATCCAATTGTACAGGGTTTTAATGCCTTCTTGAAACCTGGAGATGACATCTTGATTTCGGTAAAGGATAAAAATGTGGTATTCTCTGGAAAAGGAAGCAGCTTAAACCAGTTTCTCTTTGAGCTTACCCGAAAGTATGATTACAAGAATAAGGCAAACTACAGGTGCGTAATTCAAATACCTGGATTGCCGATTTTGCAAATACCATTAGTAATCAAAAATTAAAAGAAACTTATATTGTTAAGTTGTTGGAATATGCCTTTTTAGAAGATGATATTTTTAAAATAAAGGACTTGGCTAAGGAATCGATGGGGCTGGTTAAAGATCCCTCCAATCTTGGAAAAATCAATGCAATTACCAGCAAAGCTGCAACCGTAACGCGCTATAATGACGCCTTACCTGGGACCGATTTTAGCGCCTATACCTTCCAAAAACCAGATGGTTCGGTAGCTAAAATCTCTGATTATAAAGGCAAATATATTTTAATCGATATCTGGAGCACCTGGTGCCATCCCTGCGTAGCAGAAATGCCCTTTCTTAAAAAATTAGAACATGAAATGGTAGGAAAGGATATTGCCTTCATCTCGTTAAATGGAGATATTAAAGAAGCCTACTGGCAAGATTTTATCAAAAAAAGAAACTTAACCGGAAATCAATTATGGATGAACGGTGGTCTTGCCGCAAATCCTTTCTTTAATAAAATTGGCAGAACCGGCATTCCCCGTTTTGTCATCATTGATAARGAGGGTAGGATGCTAAATGCCAAATGCTGTCAACGCCCATCTAACCCTGTTCTGAAGGTTTATCTGAATGAATTACTAAGCAAAAATAACTGATGAAAAAATTATTAATAATTGCCGCCCTGCTTTTAGCAAAGGTTTCGTTTGCGCAGATGAGCGAAATCCGTGGCGTGATGAAAAATGGCACCCAAAAGGATATCTATCTTTATAGTATTGTAGATGGGAAGCCCGAATTATTAGCCGGCACTCAACTGGGCGAAGATGGTTCATTCGGGTTTCTGTTTACGCCCACCAATGAGGGCTTTTATACCGTAGGTTATTCAAAAATGGAAAAAGGGTCTCTTTTTCCGATATATGTGAAAAAAGGCGATAAGGCTGAGATTGCAATTGATAAAAGAAGAATGATGTTTGTAGGGAAACAAACGCCTGAAAACACCATTCTTTCATCATGGAATACCTTAACACAGGAGCTAAAGGTAAAATCTGTTTATTTTATGGAGCCGCCATTAAGTACCTATCAGGATTTTTTTCCTGAATTAACCAAAGTTGCCGCCCAGGCCGATGAATTTAGAAAGACGATTAAAACCAAGAATGAAGTTTTTAACCGCTTGATGACCGCAGTGACCTATTTCGATTTAGATTATTATGCCATGCACTTTGTCCGTACTCCACGTAAAACAGGATTTCAAGCAAAGAAAGAAGATTATGTACCTTATTATAACTCGATCCTAGCGGAAAATAAATTCAAAAATGACGATGTCTTATCGTATTTGTTTGGTGAGCTATTAATAAATGAATATGCTGATTGGGCAGGCGGCAGGAATACGAATATCGACAATAGATTAAAATTCTTTACTACCGATAGGCAAAAAGGGGTATATATCTTGTTTAAGCAGACCCCTTTCATACAATCCTACCCGCAGTATGAAGGTCTGGTTAAAAGCTTTGGCCAATATTTTCAGTCGCCAAGCCTAAAATCTAGAGTTGATGCATTGGGGGCTAAATTGTACATCACTACCGCAGGAGGTAAAGCCGTTGATTTTACTTTCGAGGATCAGAGCGGTAAAATGGTTTCATTGAGTGATTTTAAAGGCAAAGTGGTTGTGTTAGACATCTGGGCAACCTGGTGTGCGCCTTGTAAAGCAGAGATTCCTTTCTTAAAGAAACTGGATGCAGAACTACATGGTAAAGATGTAGTTTTTGTGAGCATTTCTACCGATGAGCAGAAAGACAAAGAAAAATGGCTGAAAATGGTTAGCGATATGAAGCTTTCAGGGGTGCAGTTATATGCAGGCGGTTTTGTTAATAAAGTTACCGATTTCTATAAGATTACAACCATTCCGCGCTTTATCGTGATTGATCGGGAAGGAAAATTAATCAATCCTAATTCACCCCGCCCTTCTGAGCCAAAACTAAAAGCATTGCTTGAAACCGAATTGGCAAAAGCTAAATAAAGCTATGAAAAAATTGATGCTTGCCCTAAGTGGCTTAATGTTGAGCCTTTGCTGTTCAGCACAAATGACCCAGATCTGGGGGACAGTGAAATCAGAAGGTTTTAACGATAAAGATATTACCCTTTACGAAATCAATGATGGGGAGACCAGAGAAATTACAAAAACCAGTTTGGCCAAAGATGGCTCTTTTGGTTTCATGTTCAATCCTGCTAAAGAAGGTTTTTATGCAATTGGCTGGGGGGAATTTATCAGGGGAAAGTTTCCGGTTTATTTAAAAAAGGGAGATAAGACAGAAGTTGCCATCAATAATAGAACTATTGATTTTATTGGTAAGCAAAGCCC
>NZ_JBFTRT010000031.1:0-15546 GCF_056399685.1 Pedobacter sp. 01N416 | reverse complement strand
AATATTGTCAATACAAAAGCTTATGCTTTAAATAAAATGAAAGAATCATTTATTAATTTTCAAAAAGAGCATCCTGATGTAGCGACAGGAAATATCAAAATTAATCTGAATTAGTATGTTTTGGAATTAAGTTCCGTTATTTGTGAAAAGCAATTGAGCATATGAAATTTCTATTATCTGTTTTTCTTTTCTTACTTACGCTAAATCAACTTTCAGCTCAGGATTTTATTGTTAAAAACAACGATGATGTCATCCGTGGAACGATAAAGGGCACCGATTATTTTTCGGTTTTTATTAGCGCCAATGATGAAACCGATGTGATTTTGCCTGCTAAGGATGTTAAGAACTTCTTCTGGAACGGTGATAGCTTTGTGAGCAAGGGTTTTGCAAATGGGCGCAATTTCGAATACCGTTTTGTTAAGGTAATCGAAATGGGAACGGTTAATCTTTATTCTTTTGGCGGAGGTACCTTGGTTCCTGCAGTAAAAGAGAAAAAAGTAAAATTCAGGCCATCAATTGGTATTGGAACAGGAACCGGTGGTTATGGTGGCATGGGTATGGGTGGAGGCATTAGCATCGGCAGTGGCCGTAATGCTGCACCAGAGAGACCAGCGGGTGCGCCTATTGTTCGTTACTTTATTGAAAAACCAGGTGCTGGTCCTTTACAGGAAGTACCTATGAAAGCAATAACCGAAGACACTCCTTTTTGCTGTTTTCATTTTGAGTTTCAACCATAGCCTCGATTTTTATTAAGCCTAATTTCTCAAAGGCATAATTACAAATGGGATTTGCTACTTCTTTAATGATGCCTTTTCCCCAATGTTTGGGCAACAGCCAAAAACCGATTTCAGCACTTTGATCTGTTTTACTTAAATCATTAAATCCTATGGCACCTAAGAGACCAAGGTTTTCTTTATCACAGATTGCCCACCAGATACCTGTTTCATTTTTTTGAAGGTCATTGAACCAGATCAATTGCTCATTGGTTTCCTCTAGGCTTGCATAGCGCACACCATAATAGCGAATCACATCAGGATGGGATAATCCTTCAAAAATAAATGCTAGATCGTCAGAACAAAATTGCCTCAATAAAAATCTATCCGTGTGTATTGTAGCTGAAGCAAACATTACCTTGCGCAGCAGTTTAACAAATGGTCGTTAACCATGCCGGTTGCCTGCATATGTGCATAACAGATGGTGGTGCCGAAAAATTTGAAACCACGTTTCTTCATGTCTTTACTAATCTGATCGGAAAGTTGAGTTCTTGGCGGAACATCACTCATTTTTTCAATCTGATTTTGGATCGGTTTGCCACCTGGAACAAAAGCCCACATGTATTTAGAAAAACTGCCAAATTCTTTCTGGATTTCGATAAACAGTTTAGCGTTGGTAATGGCTCCGTTAACTTTTAAACGATTACGGATAATGCCTTCATCGTTCATTAAGCGCTCTATATCTTTTTCGGTAAAAGCGGCTACTTTGTTAACATCAAAATCGGCGAAGGCTTTACGGTAGTTTTCCCGTCTTCTGAGAATAGTAATCCAGCTTAAGCCAGCCTGCGCACCTTCGAGAATCAGGAATTCGAATAAAATTTTATCATCATAAACAGGCTTTCCCCATTCTTCATCGTGATATTTGATATAGAGCGGATCGTTTCCGGCCCAACTACAGCGTATTTTTGAGTCTTGCATAGTTTCACCTTTCGAAAAATTTAAATTAAATATTCTTTACAAACTGTTAAAATGGCGATCAATAAAATACGCTCGTCACCCTGACCTGTAGCGCAGCGGAAAGCTACACAGTAAACCGAGCCTTAAGCGAGCTCACCGTAGGTAATTTAGTTCAGGGTCTTTATCTTGAGATAATTTTCTCAAGCAGATGCTGAAACAAGTTCAGCATGACGATTCTTCTGTACAAAATGAGTTAAACTCCCGCCTCCAAACTCAATTCATCCCAATACTCCACCGCTCTCCTGTAATGTGGAATTACAATACTACCGCCCACGAGATTGGCGATCATGAAAATTTCGTTCATCTCATCATGATTTACACCTGCATCGAAACATTTTCCGAGGTGGTATTTAATGCAATCATCACAGCGCAAAACCATCGAGGCTACCAGGCCTAACATCTCTTTCGTTTYAACATCTAAGGCTCCATCAGCATAGGAGGTTGTATCGAGCGCAAAAAATCGTTTAATATTTGTATTCGCCGTCTCCATAATTCTATCGTTCATTTTTTCACGATAGCCATTAAATTCTTCTACAAGCTTTCCCATATTTTAAAATCTTTTTTAACTGTTATTTGTTAGGGATATAAACATTTGATTATGAAAATGATATCTCCAAAATTTCATGCCGTTTTAGATTACCTATTGGTAATGCTTTTATTGGCTTCGCCCGATATTTTTGGTCTTTCTAAAACCGCTTCAACATTGGCTTACACATTGGGCATCATTCATTTTTTATTAACGATAACCACTAATTTCAGCGGGGGTATTTTTAAGATCATTAACCTTAAACTTCATGGTCTTATTGAGTTTTTTGTTAGTATTATCTTTGTTATCTTAGCCTTTACGCTTTTTAAAGGGAATTTAACCGACGAAATTTTCTACGCCTGTTTAGGTTTATTGATTCTGATTATTTTTACCCTTACCGATTATAAACGAAGTTTACCCGTTATACTGTAATTTCTTCGAGCGGATTCCAGAATACTTTTTTAAAGTTCACCACCTTATCGTCCTTCACTTCAACGCCTTCTTTCCTTAACAACTCCTCCATCAGTTCGGGCGGCTTGAAATGAAACTTTCCGGTTAACAAGCCACTACTGTTTACCACCCTATGGGCAGGCACACCAGGATGGGCTGTTCCGGCATAAAGCATGGCATGTCCAACCATTCTTGATGATTTTGCTGCACCTAAACTTTTCGCGATAGCCCCATAAGATGTAACCCTTCCTTTCGGAATTAACCGGGCAATCTCATAAACCTGTTCGTAAAAATTGGTATCCATTATTCAAAAGAAAATTGAATATAATTAATATTTTTATCGTGTAACAAGTATTTTTTCTCGTAATAGGTTTTGATCGACAATACTTCATCAACCAGTTCTGAAGTATACAGATGATCGGTATTTTTATGTACAGGCAATCCTAATTCTGCAACCTTTTCGCAAGTATAAGCATACAATTGGTCATTATCCGTTTTCAAATTAACATTGCCGCCTGGTTTTAAAACAAGTTTATAACGGTTCAGGAATGCGGGGAAAGTCAAACGTTTTTTCTCACGGCTATCTTGTGGTTGCGGATCGGGGAAAGTGATCCAGATCTCATCAATTTCTCCTTCGTTGAAATACTCCAATAAATTTTCAATCTGGATTCTTAAAAAAGCAACGTTGTTAATTCCATCTTCAATAGCTGTTTTTGCGCCTCTCCAAATGCGGTTACCTTTATAATCAATACCTATAAAGTTTTTTTCAGGAAATAACCTGGCTAAGTTTACCGAATATTCGCCTTTTCCACATGCCAGCTCGAGCACAATGGGATTCGTATTTTTAAAATGTTCTGAAGCCCAGTTTCCCTTTAAAGTTTTTCCTTGTTCTAATTGATATACGTTTGCAAATGTTTCAATTTCTGCAAAACGCCTAAGTTTATCTTTACCCAAAAGTTTTTTTTCTGCAAAAATACAATTAAATCAATAATCGAAGTTTCTTTTGCCAGAAAGATTAATGTCATTCTTATTTAGGAATCGTATTTTTGTAACCTATAAAAAATACCGTGGAAAAAAACGCTAAAATATATGTTGCGGGTCATCGTGGTATGGTGGGTTCGGCCATTTACCGCAAACTGCAAAAAGAGGGTTACGAGAATATTATAACCAAAACTTCGAGCGAGCTAGATTTACGCAACCAACAGGCGGTTACCGATTTCTTTGCAGCAGAAAAACCAGATTATGTATTTCTTGCCGCAGCAAAGGTAGGTGGCATTGTAGCCAACAATACATACAGGGCCGATTTCCTCTACGAGAATTTAGCCATACAAAATAATGTGATCCACAATGCTTATGTAAATGGCGTTAAGAAACTCATGTTTTTGGGATCGAGCTGTATTTACCCAAAAATGGCCCCACAGCCTTTAAAAGAAGACTACCTTTTAACCGGAACTTTAGAGCACACCAATGAGCCTTATGCCATTGCAAAAATTGCAGGGATCAAAATGTGCGATGCCTACCGCGATCAGTATGGCTGTAATTTTATCTCGGTAATGCCAACAAATTTGTATGGCTTTAATGATAATTATCACCCTCAAAATTCGCATGTTTTACCTGCTTTGATCCGTAAGGTACACGAGGCAAAAGCAAATAACGAAAAAGAAATTGTAGTTTGGGGATCAGGATCGCCCATGCGCGAATTTTTATTTGCAGATGATCTGGCAGACGCCTGTTATTTCCTGATGCAAAACTACAACGAACCACATTTGATCAATGTCGGTACGGGACACGATTTAACCATTAAAGATTTAGCTTTATTAATCAAAGACGTATTGGGCTTTGAAGGCGAATTGGTATTCGATGCAAGCAAACCTGATGGAACACCACGTAAGTTGATGGACGTAAGCAAACTTCATAATTTAGGCTGGAAACATCAAATAGAACTTCGCGAAGGTATTGCTTTGGCTTATCAGGATTTTGAAAGCCGGTACTAAAAAATAATTGAATGAGAGAAGGGTTGGATGACAGAATGCTTTAATCCTTCCATTCAATCACTCACTAATTCGCTCATTCATTAATTTTATATAGTTAGAATTTATATATTTGATCAGATAAATAAATTTTAACTATATGACTTTAGTTCAGCTAGAATATATTGTTGCTGTAGATACTTACAGAAGTTTTGTTACCGCTGCAGATAAATGTTTTGTAACGCAACCTACCTTAAGTATGCAGGTGCAAAAACTGGAGGAACTGATYAGCGTTAAAATTTTCGACAGGAGCAAACAGCCAGTAAGTCCGACCGAAATTGGCGCCCAGATTATTGCCCAGGCCAGGGTTATTTTACAGGAAAGCGGAAAAATAAAAGAACTGATCAGCAGTCAGCAACAGGATGTTTTAGGCGAACTAAGAATAGGCGTAATTCCAACTGTTGCGCCATACCTGCTCCCCGAAGTAATTTCTGCCATGTTGGATAAATATCCTGAATTAAAACTTTTAATCTGGGAATATACCACCGAAGATATTATTCACCACCTCAAAACAGGTGTACTGGATTGTGGTATTTTAGCCACCCCACTTACCGATCCGAACATTACCGAAATTCCATTATATTACGAAAACTTTGTAAGCTATATCAGCAAAAACAGCAAACTTTATAAAAAGAAAGCCGTTGATGCGGAAGACCTGAATGACGAAAACATCTGGCTTTTGAACGAAGGTCATTGTATGCGCAATCAGGTTTTGAACATTTGCCGCTCTACAAAAAACAACAGATTGCAGGGACTGGAATACAATACAGGCAGTGTAGAAACGCTGGTTAGAATGGTCGATTTAAACGGTGGCGCAACATTATTGCCTGAGCTGGCCATAGCAGAATTAAATACAAAACAAACTAGTAAAATCCGACATTTTAAATCGCCTGAGCCTGTGCGTGAGATCAGCCTGGTAACCCATAAAAACTTTATTAAAAAACGGATGCTTAATGCTTTAAAAGATGAGATTTTAGAAATTATCCCAAAAGCCATGAAGCAAAAAAAGAAAAAAGATATTGTTGGGATTTAGTTCTTCTTGCGAAGTTTAAAAGGGCGAAGCGATGGAAAAACTTCGAAAGCTTTTAATATGATCGTTATTACGAGAAGGCTTTTTCAGCCGACGAAGCAATCTTACAACGATCGTTAGTAGCGAGTGCATTAAGATTATTCATTTTTGCAGTTGTTTTTAAAGGTCTTCATGAGCTCAATCGTTCGGTTATCTTCGTAACTCGCAATGACGACTTTTCTATAAAATTGATTATTTCACAGCTCCGGAAACTAACCCCTTCTCCCTATCTACATGATCAGCCAGTTTGTAGCCTGATGCAGCGGGGTTTTTATCTTCTAAAAAGATTAAAATAATTAATGAAACAATGGGGATTAAAAAGGAAATCAAAAACCAGAACCAAAAATCCCGGCCTGTTCGCTTTGCCAAAAAACCTGCAAGTAACTGTGGCGACAATAGTAGTCCGAGTACAATAGTACCTACGATTATCTCTGGCATTTGTTATTGAATTAATCGATTACAAAAACACTAGCTTGCTTAGAGATCTTGTTTTCCTACTGGAGGTGCTGATAACAATCCTTTAATATCGCTCTCCACTTCTTCCTCTTCGCCTTTTTTCTTTTTCTTATTTTTTGCTTTAAGGCCTTTACCACTTAAACGTTCCTCAATGATTTTATCATATTCGGTTTGCTGCTCTGGCCTTAGAACATTGCGGATATTTTTTGATGTTTCGTTCTGTAGCTTATAAAATTTATCTACATCCTCTTCACGTGAGTTGCCTGCCTGTTGTCTTTTGATTAAATCTGCCTGCTCTTTCGCCTGGTTATAGGTAAAGCTGTAAATTACGCTTTTTTGTGTGCCATTTAGTTTTAATCGTTTATCCAGATCCTCCACATTCTTCTGTGCAATTTCTCCTGGAGTAGGCACTTTATTTTGCTGTGCACGCACCAATCCATTTACACCAACAATAACTAAAAATAAAATTACAAGCCTTTTCATTTCGAACATTTTATATCTGCGAAGTTACTTAATTATCTTAAAACAAGAAAGTCCCGATTTGCATCGGGACTTTCTTAAATTTTATTGAATGTTTAGCTTATAAAGCTTTTTTGTAAAGCTCAGCAACTGCATCCCAGTTAATTATATTCCAAATTGCCGCTAAATAATCAGGGCGTTTGTTCTGGTATTTTAAATAGTATGCATGCTCCCAAACATCGATACCTAAAATTGGTGTTCCTTTAACTTCAGCAACATCCATTAAAGGGTTATCCTGGTTTGGTGTAGAAGAAACCTGAAGTTTTTTATCAGCACCTACTGATAACCAGGCCCAGCCTGAACCAAAACGGGTAGCACCAGCTTCTTGTAATTTAGTTTTAAGATCAGCAAACGAACCAAAAGTTTCGTTAATTGCTTTAGCTAAATCGCCAGTTGGCTCACCACCTTTATTTGGACCTAAAATGTTCCAGAACAAAGAGTGATTATAGTGACCTCCACCGTTGTTTCTCACAGCAGCTGGGAATTTTGAAATGTGTTTTACAATTTCCTCGATGCTAGAAGTCGCTTCTGGCTTACCTTCTAAAGCTTTATTTAGGTTGGTAACGTAAGCTTGATGGTGTTTATCATGGTGGATTTCCATGGTAGTTTTATCAATATGCGGTTCTAATGCATCGGTTGCGTAATGTAACGCAGGTAATTCAAAAGCCATAATGTTTTATGTTTAAAGATTTAAAAATGTTTCTTGTAGCAAATATAACATTAGAACGTTAAGATTTGTTCATGTTATTATCATCAAATCGTTTTCTGCGCTGTTGTTGTAAAGTTGGGAGGATTTAAAAGCTGTAAGGTTCAGGACGATAACCAACAGTTTTAATGAAAAATTAACTTTTCAGTCGATAGTTGATGGTCGATAGTAAAATAGCCCGTTTCCCTACGAACTATAAACCATGAGCCATTAACTCGTCTCTTCTACCTTTTCTTTGCAAAAAAATCCCTCATCAATATTGCACATTCCTCTGCCATTATCCCTCCTTTTAACACCGTTTTCGGATGCAGCAGATTTGCGTTTTTGGAGATAAAGCCTCTTTTTTCTTCTCTGGCACCATACACAATACGACCGATCTGTGTCCAATAACTTGCACCGGCACACATTACACAGGGCTCGATGGTTACATATAAGGTACAATCCCTTAAATATTTCCCGCCTATCGTTTGCGCTGCAGAGGTAAACGCCTGCATTTCTGCATGCGCAGTAACATCATTGAAGCGCTCAGTTAAATTGTAGCCACGACCAATAATCCTGTTTTTACTAACCACTATTGCGCCGATGGGAATTTCATCCTCAGCCAAAGCTTTTTTTGCCTCTTCCAAAGCCAATTTCATATAATGGATATCCTCTTCTTCAGGGTCGGTATTTTCGAAGTTGTAAAAACTCATGTGGCAAATATAGGGTAAGACTTCCTAAGTTTCCAAAGGTAACAGTCAGGCGAAACTTCTGAAGTCTATAGGTAAACTTTTTCTGATTAGGTTTTTGGAGCGCAGTTACAGTGCTAATCGGTTACCTCAGTCCTGCTTTCCGTTACAAGTCCTCATTCGTACCTCACTCCGGTCTTTTCACTTCAATCAGGGCTATTTTCCCGCAGATCGGCGCTGATGAAAGCCGCAGAATTTAACATTTTAAATTGCTTAGAAATCTGCGTCGATTTGCGTGTCTTATCTTTTTAAATCTGCGGGAAAATGGGAAGTATGTTTACTAAACCAATTTACTCCCGTTAGGAACTTTACTTTGTACGGCAGTCAATACGATATCACCGTTTTCGTCAGCAAAACCAGTTACCAAAAATTCGGACATAAATTTTCCGATCTGTTTTTTCGGAAAGTTGATCACCCCTACAATCTGTTTCCCCGGTAATTCGTCCAAAGAATAATGTTTGGTAATCTGCGCACTGCTCATTTTTATGCCGAATTCGCCAAAGTCTACCTTAACTTTATAGGCAGGCCGCCGGGCTTCTGGAAATTCGAAAGCCTCTAAAATGGTGCCTACCCTCAGTTCTACCTTTTCGAAATCATTCCAGGTAATCTCTTCCATAATTTAATTTTAATGTAACGGCAAAAATATAAATTATTAAAATAATTCAATTATAGTTTAAATTAGGAATAGCATTCAATTCAACCGATTGCATAAAATGGAATAAATGTTACAAAAATTTGCGTTTTATATTTTAACTACTATCTTTATGCAACCGTTTGCATAGCCAAATATTAAAATAATTTAAAACCATGTATTTATTAGGTATTGATTTAGGAACCTCATCTATAAAAGTTGCAGTTGTTGATGTAGCTTCACAGAAAAACATTGCGACAGCACAATACCCGGAAGAGGAAACAGCAATTAAATCTTTGCAATCGGGCTGGGCAGAACAATCACCCGATGATTGGTGGCAAAATGTTCAGCAAGCCATTCTCAAATTAAATTCGACAAGCTTATTTAATCCTAAAGAGATTAAAGCTATTGGCATTGCGTACCAAATGCATGGGCTGGTTGTAGTAGATAAAGACCAAAACGTACTTCGTGATAGTATTATTTGGTGCGATAGCAGGGCCGTTGAGTTAGGCAATGGTGCTTTTGAGGCCATTGGAGAGGAGAAATCGCTAAAACACCTGTTAAACTCTCCCGGAAACTTTACAGCCTCAAAGCTGGCCTGGGTAAAAGCAAATGAGCCAGAGATCTATAACCACATCGATAAAATAATGCTCCCGGGCGATTTCATCTCAATGAAATTAACAGGAGAAATTACAACAAGTATTTCTGCATTATCTGAAGGCATTTTCTGGGATTTTGAAAATCATGAAATTTCCAAAGATGTAATAGATTATTACGGAATCTCAGGCAACGTTATTCCGCAGGTGAAAGCTTTATTTTCCGAACACGGTTATTTAAAAGCTGATGTTGCAGAATCTCTAGGCCTCTCAGCCAGCATCCCGGTAGCCTATAAATCTGGCGATCAGCCGAACAACGCACTTTCATTAAATGTATTAAAGCCTGGAGAAGTTGCTGCAACGGCCGGAACATCAGGTGTGATATATGGGGTAAGCAACAATCTTACTTACGATAAACAATCGAGGGTGAATACCTTTGCACATGTAACCTATTCAGAAGAGAAAAAACATACCGGCGTTTTACTTTGTATCAATGGCACTGGCAGCATGTACCGTTGGGCAAAATATAATTTCGCACCACAGTCTACATATGCCGAACTGAATAATCTGGCATTAAAAGCACCAATAGGAAGCAATGGCTTAAAAGTGCTCCCCTTCGGAAACGGTGCCGAGCGGATGTTAAACAACAAATATACTGGCGCCCAGTTGTTAGGCATCGACTTAAATCTTCACAACCAATCAGATATTTTTAGGGCAGTACAAGAAGGGATTGCCTTTTCTTTCCGATATGGACTGGATATTATGAGAGAAAACGGCATGAAACCTGAAGTAATCCGTGCTGGGAAGGCCAACCTCTTTTTAAGTGATGTATTTGCACAAACTTTTGTCGACGTTACAGGCATTCCGGTAGAACTTTACGAAAACGACGGCAGTATAGGCGCAGCCTTAGGGGCTGGGATAGGGGCTGGCATCTTTAAAAGCGCAGAAGAAGCTTTTAACAACCACGAAGTAATTAAAACTTTAATCCCTCAACATTCGGCAACATACGAACCCATTTATCAGGATTGGAAAAAAATATTAGAGAAACAATTAGCAATTGGTTAATGATTGATCGTACATGGCGAGACCGACTATGAACTATTGACCAACAGACCACCAACCAAAAAACAAAATAACATGACAAAAGTAGTAACAGGAGCAAAAGAATTTTTTAAAGGCATTGAGCAGATCAAGTTTGAAGGCCTGGAAAGTGACAATCCATTAGCATTTAGATGGTATGATGCCAACAAAGTAGTAGCGGGCAAAACCATGAACGAGCATTTTAAATTTGCCTGTGCGTATTGGCATTCATTTAACGGCAATGGTGCAGATCCATTTGGCGGCGCAACGCACATTTTCCCTTGGGATGAAAAAAAAGATGCAGTAGAAAGGGCAAAAGATAAAATGGATGCGGCATTTGAATTTATCACTAAAATGCAGATCCCTTATTATTGTTTCCATGATGTGGATATGGTAGATTATAGCGACGATATTGCCGAAAACGAACGCAGATTACAGGCCCTTGTTGAGTATGCCAAGCAAAAACAAGCAGATAGCGGGGTAAAATTACTTTGGGGAACAGCGAATTTATTCAGCCATAAGCGCTACATGAATGGCGCATCTACCAATCCTGATTTCCATGTGCTGGCACACGGCGCTGCACAGGTTAAAGCTGCTTTAGATGCTACCATTGCTCTTGGTGGCGAAAATTATGTGTTCTGGGGAGGAAGAGAAGGCTATATGAGCTTATTGAACACCAACATGAAACGTGAGCAGGAACACTTGGCAAAATTCTTACATACAGCTAAAGACTATGCACGCAAACAGGGTTTCAAAGGAACATTCTTCATCGAACCGAAACCATGTGAGCCTTCTAAACATCAATATGATTACGATGCGGCAACGGTGAAAGGCTTTTTACAACAATACGATCTGCTCGCCGATTTCAAATTAAATTTAGAAGTTAACCACGCTACCTTGGCCGGCCATACTTTCCAGCATGAATTACAGGTTGCAGTAGATAATGGCTTATTAGGCTCTATCGACGCAAACCGTGGCGATTATCAAAATGGCTGGGATACCGATCAGTTCCCTAACGATATTAACGAACTAACGGAAACGATGTTGATCATTTTAGAAGGTGGTGGCTTACAGGGTGGAGGTGTAAACTTCGATGCTAAAATCCGCCGTAACTCTACAGACCCCAAAGACCTGTTCTATGCACACGTTGGCGGCATGGATATCTTCGCAAGGGCATTAATCACTGCAGATGCCATTCTTCAAAAATCTGATTACAAAAAAATAAGAACCGACCGCTATGCTTCATTTGATAGTGGAAAGGGTGCCGAATTTGAACAAGGCAAACTAAGTTTGGAAGATTTGAGAAATTATGCTGCAGAAAACGGCGAACCAGAGGTACGCAGCGGAAAGCAAGAATACCTGGAAAACTTAATTAACAGGTATATTTAATTTATTTTTATAAATGTAATCTCAGTGGTCTGTGTATTCACAGACCACGGGCATTTGATTTAATTAGAATGATCTGTGGAGACACAGACCATGGATGAAAACTGGGGCGACCTCCATTAATTTAACCCATCCGGTAGCGTGTGGAAAGTAGAATAGCTGTTAATTTTTAGCAGCCCAAATTAATAAACGTTACTTTAACACTTTTTAATTCAAAAAAAAGCTGAGATTAATTTATGATTTTACTACATTTAGATTTCTAAACCAAATAACCACTATTATATTAATGAAAAACAATTTATTGGACACGAAGGATTACATTGTATTTGCGGTGTACTTCGTTATTGTGGCTGCTTACGGTCTGTACATCTACAATAAGAAAAAATCCGCATCCACAGGCTCAAAAGATTATTTCTTAGCTGAAGGTTCACTTACATGGTGGGCAATCGGTGCATCTTTAATTGCATCGAATATTTCTGCGGAACAGTTTATCGGCATGAGCGGATCGGRCTTTAAGATGGGATTGGCAATTGCAACTTACGAGTGGATGGCTGCCCTTACCCTGGTTATTGTTGCTGTTTTTTTTATTCCGGTTTACCTGAAAAACAAGATCGCCACAATGCCGCAGTTTTTACACCAACGCTACAACGGAACCGTTGCCATGATTATGGCTGTGTTCTGGTTATTGTTGTACGTAGTGGTAAACTTAACATCAATTCTTTATTTAGGTGCTTTAGCTGTTAGCAGTATCTCTGGATTCGATTTGACTTTCTGTATGTATGCCATTGCGGCTTTTGCCATCGTAATTACACTTGGCGGGATGAAAGTAATCGGTTATACCGATGTTATTCAGGTATTTTTCTTAATTCTGGGTGGTTTGGCCACAACATACCTGGCATTAAACCTGGTTTCTACCCATTACGGAACCTCAGGTATTTTTGAAGGTTATAGCCTTATGACCTCAAAAGCATCAGAACACTTCCACATGATCTTAAAACCTGAAAATGAGAATTACATTGATTTACCGGGATTAAGCGTATTAGTAGGCGGTATGTGGATTGTAAACCTTAACTATTGGGGCTGTAATCAATACATCACGCAACGTGCTTTAGGTGCAGATTTAAAAACTGCCCGTGGGGGTATTTTGTTTGCTGCATTCTTAAAGTTATTAATGCCAATTATTGTGGTATTGCCAGGTATTGCAGCTTATGTATTGTATAAAGACGGGGCTTTCCAATCGGAAATGCTGCAGGACGGATCTGTTAATCCAGACCGTGCTTACCCGGTACTGTTAAACTTATTACCTGCCGGATTAAAAGGTTTATCGTTTGCAGCATTAACTGCAGCAGTTGTAGCCTCATTAGCTGGTAAAGCAAACAGTATTGCAACCATTTTCACACTTGATATTTACAAAAAAGTATTAAAAACCGATGCTTCTGAAAAGAACCTTGTTTTTACCGGTAAAATTGCGGTAGTTGTAGCCATGGTGTTGGGTGTTATTATTGCACCATATTTGGGTATCGATAAAAAAGGTGGATTCCAATATATCCAAGAGTACACAGGCTTTGTTTCTCCAGGTATATTTGCCATGTTCATTCTCGGTTTCTTCTGGAAAAGAGCTACTTCAAATGCAGCACTTTTTGCAACAATTGGTGGTTTCGGATTATCGTTATTGTTAAAGGTTCTTCCTACATGGACCGATCTTTCCTGGTTATCGGGAGTGGGCTTCTCGGTTAAAAATGCTGGTATTTATGAAATCCCTTTCTTAGATAGAATGGGTATTGTATTCGTATTCTGTATTATCGGTATGGTAATTATCAGCTTGTTCGAAAACAAAAACGGTGTTAATCCAAAAGGACTGGAAATTGATTCGAAAATGTTCAAAACCACAACAGGTTTCGCTGTTGGTTCTTTGATTATTATCGGCTTATTGGTAGCCCTTTACAGTATATACTGGTAGAAGATATCTTTTTATTATAATTTCTAAAGCTTTTCTGGAAACAGGAAAGCTTTTTTTGTTAAATTAAATTAGAACATGGAATTTGTTTATCTATTGTGGCACACGCATATTGATGAGAAGCTTGATGGTGGCGAGGATTTTAAACTGATCGGAGTATATACCTCCATGGAGCTTGCCGAAGCTGCACAGGCCAGAGCGGAACTTTTGGAAGGGTTTAGAGATGCAAAAGAAGGGTTTGAAATAGCTATTAACAAACTGAACAAAGATGGGTGGACTTCTGGTTTTATCACGATCATTCGTTAAATAATTTGGAAAGCAAGTGCAGCAGCAATTAGGCCAAAATCATCCTGCTCTGCGTTCTTTCTGATGAAGGATCAGAACCACTCCGATCAGGTTTAGGTGGCAGAGAAGGTGCTACTATTTGTGGTTGCAGGGCGTTGCGAAATTGCGCTCCAAACCATCAATAGCAGTAAAAGCGCTGAAAATTAGCCCTGATTGAAGTGAAAAGCCCGCATCCCGATTTTTCATCGGGAGAGGACTTGTAACGGAAAGCAGGAATGCCGTAACCGACTAGTACTGCAATTGCGCTTCAAGAAAAAACTATCTTAAAACGCTAGGCTTTCAATCTAACAATTGTATAAGCTATTTATCTAAACCATTGGTTTAGTTCGTGGAGACACGAACCAAGGTGTTTGATCCCGAAGATTCGGGACAGCATGACGACTCCTGTAGGTTTTGGATGAATTATTGCGAACAAGGTCCGTCAGGGATTTCTTTACTGATTTTAAGCACTTTCATCACCACCAGGGTAGAATCGAAATCAGGTGAAACTGTAGCCGTATCAGACTTTGCGAAATAACCTTCTAATTCTACGTATACTGGCTCGTAAGGCTTTTCGAACCCCAGGTTACTATAAGAGAGCTCTAAATTTCTTACACTGTCTTTAACCCAATACTCACGCCCATCTTCACATAAGGTAAAAGACTTCATTTCAGGGCCAAAACTATATAAACCTTTAACCGTTTTCAGATTACTTTTTTCTCCCTCGGCTTTATCGTTTCTACAAGCTGTAGCGGCTACGCCAAGGAGCACAACAAATACAATTGCTTGTTTAAATAACTTCATTTTATATAGTTTGATTAATTTGATCTATCTTTTTAACACTTAAATTGGATGACAAAGCAGATGCCAAAAATGAGAAGATGCCTACAGTAACAAAAACTAAAACAAAATCCTTCCATTTTAATCCGATTGGATAAGAACTTACCAGCGTTTTATTTACTTCATCACCCATTTTGATAAAACCATAAGTGTGCTGAAAATAATAAAATATGAGGCCGATAATTAAGCCCAGCACACAGCCAGACATGGTAATCATCATTCCTTCAAATAAAAATATACGTTTGATTAATTTCTTGCCTGCGCCTAAACTGCTCAGAATGGCTACATCCTTCACTTTATCAATTACTAACATGGTTAACGACCCTATGATATTAAATATAGCAATAATCAGGATAAAAGTAAGAATAATGTATACCGCCCATTTTTCGGTGTTTAAAATGTGGTAGAGTGATTTATTTTGCTCGGCCTGATTTCTGACTTCATAATCTTTACCAGCTTTTTCGATTACCTCTTTTTGAAAATCGTCTACATCAACACCTGGCTGAAGATTGATCTCT
>NZ_JBFTRT010000030.1:0-15191 GCF_056399685.1 Pedobacter sp. 01N416 | reverse complement strand
GTTTAAAACATCTGTAATGTTAAAATCATTGGTTTCGGAAGCAATTCTCGAATAAAAAACCAGATGCATCATCACATCGCCAAGTTCCTTTTTAATTTCGTCTAAATCGCCCTCTAAAATGGCGTCGCTCAATTCGTAAGTTTCCTCTATCGTTAAATGGCGCAATGTTTCCATGGTCTGTTTTTTATCCCAGGGACATTGTGTACGCAGTGTATCTAAAACAGTGAGTAAACGTGTAAAAGCATCAGCTGGATTATTGGCACTTGCAGGAATTGGATTGTTAGGCATGTTTTATGGTTGAGCTATATTATCGAACGCTAAAGTACCAAACCCAAGCGATTAAGAAAAGCTGAAAGGGTATTCTGAACCATAAATATTTTGGTCCAAGCCCTGGCTTATACAAATCTTCGTAATTGATGCGGTGTTTGGCAGCATAAATATTGGCAGGTAAAATAGCAATGTAAAAAATAATTAGGGCTATCCCGGTAAAATATCTGGTGCTTTCAATAGCCAGGCCAATGGCAAATAAGATTTCCAGAACCCCTGTTAAAAGCACAATTTCTACTTTTTTAGGAATAAACAAGGGAACCATAGCAGCCATGCTGGTTTTAAACTTGAAATGCCCTATAGCTGTAAAAAGTAACATCACACCCATGGCGATATTGCCTGCAAAAATATTTCCTTTATCAAATGTGGTATGGCCGCCGAAGGCTAATAGGGCAATATAAACGATAAGTAATACAAATAAAGGTTTCATTTATTATAATTTTTACTTACTTGATCAAATTAAAGGCAATTAAAATCGTTGCTATGAATAAGATAACCAAGCCTGATAGAAAGACAAAATCGGCAACTTTTTCTAACTTTTGACTTGCGTTTCTTTCTCTTCTCATAGAGATAAAAGATAAGATACAGCTGGTCATAAAAAACATTACGGCAGCTACTGCAAATTCATCAATGATGGAACCATCGGTAAGTGCGAGTTTTTTTAAAGAAGTAAGCACAATAAAGCAGATGCCCAACAGATTGGCAGAAGTGCTTAAAATATGAGGCGATCTATTTTCGGCCATACTAATCCTTTTCTTCTAATTTAATTTTTTTCGTAATCCGATAAACGCGTTTCTTTTTGTCGGGCTTATGCTCTTCGCCCATTAAAATACCCCAAGGTTTTAAATTATCCACTCTATCGAAGATTATTTTTAATATGGCCAGATAAGGTATGCATAAAAACATGCCCGATATCCCCCAGATCATTTCGCCAACTACAATACCAATAAAGGCGAAGAGTGCATTAATTTTTACTTTCGACCCCACTACCAGCGGCATTAGCACATTTCCATCTACAGCATGAACGCCAACAAAAACGATCAAAACCAGAAGCACTTTACCTRCACCTGCTGTTGCAAAAGTAATCAGGCAGCTTATTAACAGCGCAAAGAATATTCCCAGATAAGGAACCACGTTAAAAATACCGGCCACCAGGCCTAACAGAACCGCGTATTTAACCCCTAATAAGCTCAGTACGGTAATCATTAATACCGTAACAATAAGCATCTGCAGAAATAAACCGATGATGTATTTTTTAATGATATATTGAATCTGACTAACAATTTCTGAAACTTTTTCTTTGTGTTCTTCTTTAAAAACAGAGGTTAAGAAAGTGAATAAAACACGGCGGTAATTTAAAATGAAGAAGGTAAACAAAAGTGTGAAACCCAAAAATAATAGGGTAGAAGATAGTGTGGCCAGGGTGGTAGCAACAATAGCAGCACTGGTAGCCAAAGCTTTTTCGGTACTATCATTTAAATAATCGAGTTGTTTCTGGGAATTTACACCAAAGGTGTGCGAAATCCATTTCTGCAGTTCATGGTACGAAACATTGGCTTTCTCTTTTAACAATGGCCAATCGGCCCATAAATCGCTCAACTGATTGCCAAAAAAATATATAATTCCGCCAATTACAGCGATCATTAGCACTACTGAAACAAGCGTGGATAAACTTCGTTTAAACTTAAATCTATGCTCTAAAAAATTGCCCACGGGCAATAATAAAATTGCCATTAAAAAAGAGAAAAGCAGCGGTGCCAATAGCGATTGCCCTAAAATGGCGATGTAGGTTAAGCTTATTAAACAGAAAAGAACCAAGGCAAGCTTGGGGAGGAACGATAATTTGTCTTTCATATAATTTTAAATCCTGTTTAATCCAAAATGCCCGATTAATTGTTTCACCAATCGGGCATTTAAATATAAGAGATTATTTTTAATAGATACTTGCTTTGTCTAAAAGTGAAATATCTTCTGGCGCTAATTTCAAATTCGCTGCATCCGTAAAAGATTTCAACTGGCTTAAATCGGTAACGCTTGCAATCGGTGCTGTAATTGATGGATGATAAATTAACCAGGCAAGGGCTACCGAAGCAGGCTCAACATGGTGTTTTTCCGCAACCTCATCCAATGCCGCTAAAATTTTAAAGCCACGTTCATTCAGGAATTTTTTAACGCCACCACCACGCTGGCTTTTATTTAAATCATCTTCACTGCGGTATTTCCCTGTTAAAAAACCACTGGCTAAAGAATAATAGGTTACTACGCCCAAGCCATAATCCAGACAGATTTTTTCGTGCTCCTGCTCAAAGTTTTCTCTATCATAGAGGTTGTATCCTGGTTGGTAAACTTCGTAACGAGGTAAACTATGTTCAGTAGAATACACCAGCGATTCTTTCAGCCGTTCAGCAGAAAAGTTTGATGCGCCGATCCACCGTACTTTGCCTGCTTTAATTAAAGTTTCGTAAGCACTTAAGGTTTCTTCAACAGGGGTATTTTCATCATCGTAATGAGAGAAATAGAGATCGATATAATCTGTTTGAAGGCGTGATAATGAATGTTCTACTTCATTTATGATGTAATCTTTCTTTAAAGATTTACCCTGGCCCATATCAGAACCTACCTTTGTTGCAATAATTACGTCGTGGCGTTTATTGTGTTGTTTAAGCCAATTGCCTATGATTGTTTCTGATTCTCCACCTTTATTTCCTGGTGCCCAGCGCGAATATACATCGGCAGTATCGATAAAGTTAAATCCACTTTCTACAAACTGGTTTAATATTTCAAATGATTTTTGCTCATCGATTGTCCAGCCAAATACGTTTCCTCCAAATACAATGGGTGCAATATTTAAATCGGTTTTTCCTAAAATTCTTTTTTCCATGATATGAATGTTAATCTTAAACTAACAAATCTTGGAGCCAGCAGTTTTTGTAGGAGGTCGAAATTATGTCAAAATGAGATGATATTTTTTGGAAAGCAATCAACTTCACTTTTAAAGTTATCCCTTGCCGATCGGTTTACTTTAGTCAGTTCATTGCCGAGGCAAGATAAGCGGAGCCAAAACAATCTTTCTCCATAAATTAAAATGCGTTCTATTTTTTTAGAAAAGCAAGGCCTGTAGTACTTTGGTTAAACCCGTCCCGCCCTTTGCTTAATCCCGATAGATAAACCAATAAATAAAATAATACTCAAATCGGGATAACGCTGTCGGTCGGGTTTATTTTACCACAGATAGTAGTACTGTTTTAGCCTCCTAAACCCGATCGAAGCGAGATGCCGATATTTCATCGGCAGAAGCGGGAGCGGGACTRCAGAGAACCAATAGCTTCTGCTAAGCTTTCCAAAAAAAGAACCTTAAGTTAGGGTATGTTTTAGCTTTTAAACAACAAATTGTTATCCGATAGCTATCGGATGCGAGGCTSGGCAAGCGCCCGCCGAAGCATTCTTATGTCGTAATTTTTGTAAATGCTATTATTAAAGTTCTTTTAATTATCTAAAAACCTCATGCCCTTAACCTTTTAACCTTCAACCTTTGATGGCCCTAAGCATTTCCCTTTTCCCTGGAGCACCAGGTAATTTTTCAATGGTAAATCCGCAGGCTTTAACGGCTCTTTTCAGCTTTCCGGTAATGGCGTAGGTTACAAAAACTCCGCCTGGTTTTAAGAAACTGCAGGCATGTGCAATAATTTCATCGCTCCACATTTCGGGCTGGTGCTGCACAGAAAAGGCATCGTAGTAAATCACATCAAATTTTTGGTCGCTCTGGTATTCGGCCAAGGTAGTATGCGGAATTTCTAAGGTGCAAAGCGAAGTTAATTTTTGAGGTGTTTTTAACGCTTCAGGGTAATTTGAAATAAAATCGGCCCATACTGCTTCAGGAACATACGCGGCATAACCTGTTTGCTCAATTAGATCTGTAGTAAGCGGAAACGCTTCGATACTGGTATAGTTAAGTTTAATATTATTTGCCGCACAATATTCGAAACTTAAAATAAAGTTCAGTCCCGTGCCGAAACCAACTTCCAAAATGGAAATTTCAGTTAAATTGGCAGATGAGAATTTTAGTCCTGCATCAATAAATACGTGTTTGCTTTCCTGTAATGCGCCATGTTTACTGTGGTAATGTTCACCTATAGTTTCATTGTAAAGTGTATTCGAACCATCAGCAGTAGGGGTTATAATATTCATGAGCTAGGATTTTAAGGATTCTTGGATTTTTTCAAGATAATGATGCAAATATAGATATAGGATTAATATGATTTTTGGATTTCAGGATCATGGTGTAGATATGAATGCAGCATTTAAACGATTTCTGGATTTAGGGATAAACTAGCCAGAGATAGGAGGAGGAAAGTTAACCCGCTTTAGTCCTTAGTCTTTTAGCTTTAGTCTTCGGATTCCCTTCCTCTGAATTTTCTCTTTGTCCTTTCAGCTTTAATCTTTTGTTCTTAGCTTTGATCTTACCCTAAACCCTAAACCCTAAACCCTAAAATGGATATCGAATCTTTCAGAGAATATTGTTTGAATTTACCTGGTACAACCGAGGGAATGAAATGGGGACATTTATGCTTCATGATCGAAGAAAAAATGTATTTCATTATCGCTATTGATGAAGATAACAGTTTCTCTATAAAGTGTGATCCTGAAGAGTTTGATGCATTAACGGCTAGAGATGGCATACAACAGGCCCACCATATGGCTAAACGACAGTGGGTACGTGTTGATAACCTGGAGGTATTTAATGAAACAGAACTGAAAAAAAGAGTGGCTGATTCGAGGGCGATGGTTTTAGCTAAATTACCTAAGAAAACACAGGCAAAGTACGCTTAAATTTTAAACTGAAGAATGGAAATATCTTCAATGCAAGGCCCTATACAAGTTTCTTTAAAGCCATAATGTAGCCAATGTGCATACCCTCGTGGAAAGGGATAAAGTTTATTGCATCTTCTATCGAGTTTAATTTCATGCCATAACGTTTATCCCAAGGATCGAACTTTAGAAAAACACCACTCGAGTAATCAGTGGCTAAACGATCCATGCTTTTTAAGAGCGCATCGAAAATAGAATCGATCTCTTCCTGTCCAATAAATTTTTCAGGCTTTGTCCCGCTTAAAAAAGGGCTGAAATATTTTTCCTCAACAATTATCTCAAGTCCAGATCTTATATAACACATATTTTGCTGCGCCGCGGTTAAATGGGCGATATTCCAAATGATGTTATTGTTAAAACCTGTTGGGATTTTGTTTAATTGCTCGATGCTCAAATCTTTTACCAGTTCCAGAATAAAAATTCTGGTGTTTTTAATCTGGGCGATGGTAGCAAGTGTATTAGACATTAATTGTTGTATAGATGGTGATTTACTGCTCGTTTTTGGTTTCCTCTTTGGTTTCTTTCTTTTGTGTATCGTCTTTTTTTATGCCTTTATCAGCATTCAGTTCTTTCGACTTCATGATATTAAAACGGTACATTTCTTCAATCCCAACAAGTTTCCGTGTACATTTATCAATGTCGGTTCCTTCTTCCCATAAATAAGGCCGAAAGCTATAGGTTTTGGTGCCATCTAGATTTGCAATAAACTGGTTCCAGCTGCTCCAACGTAAGCCTTTATAAAATTTAGAAAGATCACTATCAAAGCAAAAAACAAGAAACTCACCATAGCCAGCCCCAAGCGGTTGCCAGGTTAGGCTGTTAGGCTCCAGGTAATACACGTTTTTAATGTCTTTACCCAGGCCGCCATAATTGATGGCAAAGAAGCCACCTACAGCGTCATCGGCAATTAACAGGTATGGGATGTTATCGCCATATTCCTTTATGGTTTTTCCTTTGTTCCATTCGGCAACATTTCGGCTCAATCTTTCGCTGCCCGAACCTAAAATTCTAATCCAGCCGTTATCAACCATAATGCCTCCGGTATTGTAAATTACCGAGCCAAGTGTAGCATAGGTTGTCATTTGTGAGTTATATAAAACTTCTTTTGCTTTTGCAGAATCAACTGGCAAAATCTCCACCTTGTTTTTGGCAGAATCGATCCACTTTTTTACCAACGGCCATGCCGGATCGGTTTTATTTACCAATGCTTCAAGACTGATTAAATTATTCTCTTGAGCAAAGGTTATTGAAGAGAATAAAGTTAAACTTAGAATAAGAATTGTTTTGAATGCGCTTCTCATGAAAAAGGGGCTTATGTTTTCCAAAGATAGAATGATAATTAAGAATTGTTGAAAGGAGCGGGATAATTTTTGATTAATCGTGCAGGCGGATGTTACCATCCGACTGATTTATTCAACATCTAAAAAGAATTGATTAATTCGATGAATTGAAAATTTCAGCCAGTGTCAGATGGTAACATCCGACACCACGCCTAAAAAAGAATTGATTAATTCGATGAATTGAAAATTTCAGCCAGTGCCAGATAGTAACATCTTACACCACGCTAATAAAACAAAACGCCCCAATAAATCGGGGCGCTTGTCATATAGGGATGATATAAAATAATTGACTATTGAGTGAAAAAGCCTTAAACACTCCACCTTTTAACCCTCCACCTCAATCTACCACATTCTAATTCTGTCTTCTGGCTTTTTGTATAACTTATCGCCAGGTTTAACATCAAAAGCATTGTACCATGCATCCATATTTACAGGTGCACCGATAGTACGGTACGGTCCTGGAGAATGTGGATCGGTTTTAATTAACTGAGCGGCACTTTCTGGTAAAATATTACCTCTCCACACCTGCGCCCAGGCAAGGAAGAAACACTGATCTGGCGTAAAACCATCAATTTTCTCATTGCTTTGACCTTGTTTAGTCATTTTAAAAGCAGTATAAGCCGCGTTTAAGCCCCCTAAATCGCCAATGTTTTCGCCCATAGTCAATTTACCGATTACATGAACAGTATCCAATACGGTATAACCATCAAACTGCTCGCCTAAAGCTTTTGTTTTAGCATCAAATTTGGCTTTGTCTTCAGCTGTCCACCAGTTTTTTAAATTACCAGCAGCGTCGTACTGACTTCCGCTGTCATCAAAACCATGGCTCATTTCGTGACCAATTACCGCACCGATACCACCGTAGTTAACGGCATCATCGGCATTTGGATCGAAGAAAGGAAACTGTAAAATACCTGCAGGGAAAACAATTTCGTTCAGGGTAGGGCTGTAATAAGCATTAACCGTTGGAGGGGTCATGCCAAAACGTTTGCGATCTACAGGTTTACCTAACTGATCAACCATTTCGTTGTAACCCCAAACACTTGCATTACGTAAGTTTTGGAAGTAGGTGTCTTTATTAATTACTAAACCATCGTAGTTTTTCCATTTTTCCGGATAACCCACTTTTGGTGTAAATGCATTGAGCTTAGCCAATGCTTTTTGTTTGGTTTCAGGGCTCATCCACTCTAAACCATTAATTCTGATTTCGAAAGCTTTACGCAAGTTCACAATCATCTGGTTCATACGCTCTTTAGCTTCCGGCTTAAAATACTTGGCTACATAAAGCTGGCCCAATAATTCGCCAATAGTGCCATCGGTTAAAGATGACATGCGTTGCCAACGTGGTGTTTGTACTTTCTGACCAGTTTGTGCCTGTGTGAAAGCGAAACTTGCCTTAACAAATGGAGAACTTAAGCTCGATGCTGAACCTTTTAAAATGTTCCACTCCAGATAAGTTTGCCAATCGGTAACAGGAACCGATTTCAACATTCCGTCCAGGCTTGCCATAAATTTAGGCGATGAAACCAGAACGGTATCTTGATTTTTGATTTTAAATTTAGGCAAATAGGTTGTCCAGTTAATGTCTGGAGTTTTTTTGTTCAGTTCTGCAACGGTAAGTTTGTTGTAGGTGGCGTAAGGATCACGCATTTCTAAACGGCTCATCTGCGCTTCGGCAAATTGCTTTTCAATATTATAAACGGTTGCCGCTTTTTGTTTTGCTTCTTCAGGGGTACTTCCTGTTAAGGTAAATAGCGTAACCATATAGGTGTTGTAAGCCTCGCGTATTTTAACACTGCGGGTATCATCTTTCAGATAATAATCACGATCGGGGAGTGTTGTGCCGCCCTGACCAATATTCACCATGTACTTGTTTACATTCTTGCGGTCTTGGCCAACACCCAAACCGAACATTCCACCGCCTAAACCATTGGTTCGCATGTAAGCCACCTGATCTAGCACACCTTGAATATTCTTAATCTGCTTAATTTTCTCTAAATCCGCTTTTATTGGCGTATAGCCTAGTTTTTCTATGGTTGCACTATCCATGGCAGCCGTATAAAAATCGCCAACTCTACGCTTCACCGAACCTGCAGGAGCAGATTTATCAGCAGCTGCATCTTCTACCAAAGATTTAACAGCATTGATGTTGAAATCGCGAAGTTCGTTAAACGAACCCCAACGCGTTTCTTTAGCAGGAACTGGATTGTTTTTTACCCACGTACCACTTGCGTAGGTGTAGAAATCGTCGCCTGGCTTAACGGAAAGATCCATGTTAGCAGGGTCGATAAATTTTTTAGTCTGTGCATTTGCAGAAAAGCCTGCAGCGACTATACCTAGCGCCGCAAAACATCTTTTCAAATTTTGGTATTTCATTCGCTTAATAAGTTAGTAATTATGCGAAATTTATGAAATACTAATTAATACTGGTGTTATATATTAAGAATATTACTTGTTAAACCAGTAGTAAATTTTTGCTAAACCAAGTCGCCTAATAAGTTCGGACGCTGAAAAAGAAATTTTAATAGATTTCATGATTTTAAATCTTTTATACACTATTAACAATTTTTAACAAAATTTATTGTGCGCTTGTAAAAATTATTGCTATTAAGAACGATTCGGGATAAAACATTTTATTTTCCATAAATTTGAAAACGGTTATCTAAACCTGCGAGGTTTTATCGATAATAAATAAAAATGATGTTTAGCATACAATAGATATAATGAGCCACTCACACGATAAAGAAGATAGCTGTTGCAGCAGTAAAGTACATTCCGCTCCAAAACATAACCACGATCATGCACACGAAGAAGGCGACGAACACGACCATGATCATGGTGGAGATCCGTCGGCCTTTCAAACTTATCTGCCAGCCATTGTAACATTGGTTATGCTGCTGATCGGAATTGTGTTTGATAATCTATTTACAGTTCCTGCATTTCAGATCATCCGGTCTTATTGGTACATAGTAGCTTATTTACCTGTGGGTATTCCGGTTTTACGTGAGGTTTGGGAAACTTTTAAAGCCAAAGATTTCTTTACCGAATTCTCTTTAATGTCTATCGCTACAATCGGTGCCTTTGCCATTGGCGAATACCCAGAAGGTGTAACGGTAATGCTTTTTTATACCATTGGCGAATTGTTTCAAATGGCTGCAGTAAACCGTGCCAAAAGGAATATTAAAGCATTGCTTGATGTTCGCGCAGATATAGCACATGTATTCCGTAATGGAAAATACGAAGATGTTAATCCCGAAAAGGTAGAAATTGGCGAGACCATACAAGTAAAGGCCGGTGAGAAAATCCCCTTGGATGGAGAACTGGTCAGTGATAAAAGCAGTTTTAATACCGCCGCTTTAACGGGCGAAAGTAAACCGCGTACAATTATTAAGGGCGAATCGATTTTGGCCGGAATGCTTAATCTGGATAAAGTAATCGAAGTAAAAGTAACCAAGGCTTTTGCCGATAGTGCGTTGTCGCGCATTTTGGAAATGGTTCAGAATGCCACTACGCGTAAAGCTAAAACCGAGCTCTTTATTCGCAAGTTTGCTAAAATATATACACCAATTGTTTTCTTTTTAGCCCTCGCGCTGGTTACTATCCCGATTTTGGTTTTAGGAAGCGAATATCATTTCCAAACCTGGTTGTATCGTTCACTGGTTTTCCTGGTAATATCTTGCCCCTGTGCGCTGGTGATTTCTATTCCATTAGGATACTTTGGTGGCATTGGTGCTGCATCGGCAAATGGGATTCTTTTTAAAGGCTCTAATTTCCTCGATTTAATTACCAAGCTGAATATCGTTGTAATGGATAAGACCGGAACCTTGACAAAAGGTGTTTTTAAGGTTCAGAAAGTAGAAAGCAGTATCGATGAAGCAACATTTTTGAATTTATTAACTGCTGTTGAAGCAAAATCAACCCATCCAATTGCCAAGGCCATTGTAGAATACGCAGGCCAGAAAGAAATTCATCCCGCCGAAAATATTGAGGAAATTGCTGGAATGGGCTTAAAGGGATCCGTAAATGGCAAAGCGGTTTTGGCTGGGAACACAAAGCTTTTAGAGAAATTTAATATTGCCTTTGATGCCAAGATTACAGCTATTGAAGAAAGTATTGTGGTTATTGYCGTTGACGGAAAATATGTAGGATATGTTTTAATTGCCGACGAAATAAAGGAAGACGCTGCAGAAGCCATCAAGCAGCTTCACGAAAACGGAATAAAACAGGTAGTGATGCTGAGCGGTGATAAAACCTCAATCGTTAAAAAAGTTGCAACTGCTTTAGGTATTGATACTTATTTTGGCGATTTATTACCTGAAGATAAAGTAGCCAGGCTTGAAGAAATTAAAAGTGATAAAAGTAAGGTAGTGGCTTTTGTGGGCGATGGAATAAATGATACGCCTGTATTGGCCATTAGCGATATTGGTATTGCCATGGGGGCAATGGGGAGCGATGCTGCTATTGAAACGGCCGATGTAGTTATCCAAACCGATCAGCCTTCTAAAATTGCAACTGCGGTTAAAATCGGTAAGGCAACCAAAAAGGTTGTGATCCAGAATATCGTATTGGCATTCGCGGTAAAAGCATTGGTTTTAATTTTAGGTGCCGGTGGTATTGCCACCATGTGGGAGGCCGTTTTTGCTGATGTTGGTGTTGCACTTTTGGCCATTTTAAATGCGGTGAGAATACAGAAAATGAAGTTTTCTTAATTGGTTAATTGTTTAAATTGGTTAATCGGTTAACTGAACTTGGATTAGCGACTTTAGATTAAAATATTGATTTACTGCTTCATTAGTCCAATGATAACTGCCAATTGCCAACTGAAAACTTGTTAATGGTATTAAGATATGTTGGAAAATAGAAAGTCCGGATTACTATAAAAATTAGTATATTCGTTTATGTCTAAACCTGTTTCATATCCAGTTTTAAACGATGATGAGCCCGTAAGGCAATTCAATGAACTTGATGCGTCATTAACTTATAGCTATTCTAATTATTTAAACTGGCTTTTTCCTGAAAGAGTAGAACTGATTAAAGGTAAAATCTTTAAAATGAGTCCTGCGCCATCAAGAATGCATCAGGAAGTGGCCGGTAATATTTTCTTGAAAATTGGTAATTTTTTAGAAGGCAAACCATGCAAAGTTTATTCTGCGCCGTTCGATGTCCGTTTTCCAAAAGAAAGTAAAGCTGATAAGGATGTATATACGGTATTACAGCCCGATATTTGTGTTGTTTGTGATAAAAGTAAACTAGATGCCCGCGGTTGTATCGGTGCTCCCGATCTTGTTATAGAAATTTTATCTCCTGGCAATACCAAAATGGAACTGCTTAATAAATACCGCGTTTACGAAGAATTTGGTGTTAAAGAATATTGGGTGGTTAGCCAAAGCGATCAAAGCATCCTCATTTACACCCTTCATGATTCGGGCAAATTTCAGCCTTCTAAAATATTTACCCACAGCGAAAAAATAACTTCATCGGTATTACCAGGTTTTGAATTGGAATTAGATGATGTTTTTGAGGATATCGAATAACTTATTTTTTCACTTTTGATTTTTGTGTTGTATCGTTCGAATCAGCATTCAAAAACATAATAGCGGTTAATATGCATATGAGTACGAAGTTATACTCCATGCCGTTTCTTCCGCCACCTACAACAAACCAGCCTTCCTTAAAATGTACCATAATTATTCCCATAATCAATACGATAATTGTTGCAAAACATGCTGCTCGGATATATTTGTTCATGATTAAAAGCACTGCACAAACTACATGCGACAGTTTAATTAGCCAGGCAATTGCTATCCCATAAGGCGCGAACCCAACTTTATTCAAATAGAGATTGCCAAAATCATTAATTCCGCCATCAAACATGCCAAACACACTGTGTGATAATAAAATGATGGCTATTGATACACGCAATATGGCATAGCCAATTTTGAGGTTTTTTGGAGTCATGGTAGTTTAAATGGTTTTATGGCGGAGCAAATCTTTGTAATGAGTATTTGGTGTACACTAAAATACAATTATCGACGGAAAGATGAATTAAATAGTGGGCGCTTCTACTATAATATTTCACTTCTATGCTTGCTTTCAAACGATTTCTGCTTTAATTTTTGCCCTTAAAAACGTATTTTTGCCACTCAAATTGATATTGAATAATTTTTCATGAGCATATCCACCAAGTACAATCCTGCAGAAACAGAAGATAAATGGTATAGCTATTGGCTATCGAAGAAATTTTTCCACTCCGAACCCGATGAACGCGAACCTTACACCATCGTCATTCCACCACCAAATGTTACTGGTGTGCTGCACATGGGGCATATGCTTAACAATACCATTCAGGATGTATTGATCCGTAAAGCCCGTATGCAAGGTAAAAATGCATGTTGGGTGCCAGGGACTGACCATGCCTCTATTGCTACTGAAGCAAAAGTTGTGGCGATGTTGAAGGAGCAGGGGATTAACAAAAAAGATCTTTCGCGTGAAGAATTTTTGAAATATGCCTGGGAGTGGAAAGAGAAATACGGTGGTATTATTTTAGAACAGTTAAAGAAACTGGGTGCTAGTTGCGATTGGGACCGTACCCGTTTCACCATGGAAGAAGATCTTTCTGAAGCGGTGATCGATTCATTTATCCACTTGTACAAAAAAGGCTGGATTTACCGTGGTATCCGTATGGTAAATTGGGATCCAGCTGGTAAAACTGCGGTTTCTGACGAAGAAGTAATCCGTAAGGAAGTAAATCAAAAACTATATTACATTAAATACCTGATCTCGGGAACGGGAGACCAGTTTTTAACGATAGCTACAACCCGTCCGGAGACGATTATGGCCGATGCAGCAATCTGTATCAACCCGAACGACGAACGTTTTACACATTTAAAAGGTAAAAAGGTTTTTGTGCCGCTGATTAATCATGAAATTCCGGTTATTGAGGATGAATACGTTGATATTGAGTTTGGTACAGGCTGTTTAAAAGTTACGCCAGCGCACGATCTGAACGATTATGAGCTTGGCGTTAAGCACAATTTACCAGTTACCGATATCTTAAACGATGATGGAACTTTAAATGAATTAGCGGTTATTTTAGTGGGCGAAGACAGGTTTGTTGCCCGTAAAAAAATTGCTAAAATGCTGGAAGAAGCTGGGCATTTGGACAAAGTTGAAGATTATAAATCGCAGGTTGGTTTTTCTGAACGTACAGATGCCGCTATCGAACCAAAACTTTCCATGCAATGGTTTGTGAAGATGAAAGAAATGGCACAACCAGCTTTGGATGATGTATTAAATGGAGAAGTAAACCTGATTCCAAATAAATTTGAAAATACGTACCGCCATTGGATGGAGAATGTCCGCGATTGGAACATTAGTCGCCAGTTGTGGTGGGGCCAGAGAATCCCGGCCTGGTACGATGATAAAGGGAATTGGGTGGTTGCTAAAACTAAAGATGAAGCATTAGAAGAATTCTGGAAGAAAAAACATTTGGATGAAAGCT
The DNA here is from genome assembly GCF_056399685.1 of Pedobacter sp. 01N416. Lineage (NCBI taxonomy): Bacteria > Pseudomonadati > Bacteroidota > Sphingobacteriia > Sphingobacteriales > Sphingobacteriaceae > Pedobacter > Pedobacter sp. 01N416. The sequence goes on along the minus strand of NZ_JBFTRT010000030.1, from coordinate 1,154 downwards.
GTTCAGAAACAGAAAAAGCTGGATTCAAACATCAGTTAGAGCCATTTTTAAGACAGGACGACGATGTGATGGATACCTGGTTTTCGTCATGGTTATGGCCGATTTCGGTTTTCGACGGATTTAAAAATCCTGAAAATAAAGACATCAATTATTATTATCCAACCAACGATCTGGTTACAGCGCCTGAAATTTTATTCTTCTGGGTGGCCCGTATGATTATGGCCGGACATGAGTTTATGGGTAAAAAACCATTTACGAATGTATATTTAACCGGTATTGTACGCGATAAATTAGGACGTAAAATGTCTAAATCGTTGGGTAATTCACCTGATCCGATTGGATTGATCGAAAAGTATGGTGCCGATGCCGTTCGTGTGGGGATGTTAATGTCGTCACCTGCCGGAAACGATTTAATGTTCGATGAAAGTTACTGCGAACAGGGACGTAATTTCGCCAGCAAAATATGGAATGCTTTCCGTTTGGTAAAAGGATGGGAAGTTGACGAAAGCTTAACGAACCCAAATACCCAGGCCATATCTTGGTTCGAAAACCGCTTTAACGAAGCTTTGGTAGAAATTGAAGCTAACTTTAAGCAATACCGTCTATCGGAAGCATTAATGATCACTTACAAACTGGTTTGGGATGATTTCTGTGCCTGGTATTTAGAAATGGTTAAGCCAGCTTATCAGCAACCGATTGATGCGGAGAGTTTTAAAGCTACAGTCGGTTTCTTCGAAAATATCATCAAATTATTACACCCGAACATGCCTTTCTTAACTGAAGAGCTGTGGCATGATGATCTGTTTGCCGAACGTGGAGAAATGGATTGCTGTATTGTTGCAGAATTCCCGAAAGGCGGGGCTTTTGATGCGCAATTATTGAAAGATGCAGAGGTAATTAAAACCGTGGTAGCCGAAATTAGAAATGTTAGGAACCAGAAGCAAATTTCTCCTAAAGAAGCGTTGCCTTTAAGCATCAAAATAAATTCTGATCTTGATTATGAAAAATGGTTGAACATTGTTTTCAAATTGGCCAATGTATCAGAAGCGGAAATTGTAAACGATAAAATTGTCGGCGCAACTGCTTTTATGGCTGGCAAAGATGAATTTTTCATCCCTCTGACAGAAAACATTGATGTAGAAGCGGAACGTGAG
>NZ_JBFTRT010000029.1:0-19474 GCF_056399685.1 Pedobacter sp. 01N416 | reverse complement strand
TACCTGTTGTATTTTACAATAGCAGGTCTATCCTTGTATTTTGTACTCCGGTTTACCAGAAGACAGCAGAGATTAGAATCGAAACTCTATTACGAACAGCTGCATAGCGAGCAACAGCAGGAGCTTTTCCAGATGAAACTCGATTTTTTTACCAGGATTTCGCACGAGATCCGCACGCCATTGACCTTGATTTTCGCTCCTCTGGAAAAGCTGATCAAACTGACGCAAGAGAACAGTACAGTTAACCATTCGCTGGTCGGCATCAGAAGAAATACTGATCGGTTGTTGCGGTTAATAAGCGAACTACTTGATTTCAGGAAAATAGAAAGCGGACATGTTAATCTACACGTTTCTAAAAATGATCTGGTTGCTTTTAGCCATAATATCTACCGTTCCTATCTGAGCTTGGCAGAACTCAAAAACATCGATTATCAATTCAACAGTAAACAGGAAGAAGTTTTGATATATTTTGATGCTGGCCAAATGGAGAAGGTGTTTTACAATATCCTTTCCAATGCTTTTAAATATACACCTAATGGCGGAAAAATAATCTTCACGATTGCAGAACATGATGGGCAAGCTAAAGTCACGATAACCGATAACGGCATTGGTATTCCATTAGATGTGCAGGATAAAGTGTTTACCAATTTTTATCAGGTAAAATCAAGTGGTGTTATGGCCGAAGGCTGGGGAATAGGGCTTGCCCTTGTTAAAGATATAGTGGACCTGCACAAAGGGCAGATCTCCGTTTCAAGTGAGCCAGCTGTTGAAGGGAAAAATGGTAAGACCAGTTTAACGATCTTGCTCCGTTCTGGAAAAGAACATTTTTCAGCGGAAGAGCTGTTAGCAGGCGATAGTGCGCTAAAAATATTGGAAGATGTGCCCGGACAGCTAGCARAAAGGCTTTCGGGTGAAGATGCTGAGGCGATTGTTGAGAAAAAATATACGGTACTTGTTGTGGAGGATAATGATGAATTAAGGGGGTTTATTGTACAGTCGCTAAAAGCTACCTATCATATCCTCGAAAGTATTGATGGATTAAAGGGCTGGGAAGCTGCTATTGAACATGTTCCTGATATTATAGTGAGTGATGTAACAATGCCAGAACTGAGCGGACTGGAACTCTGTATGAGAATAAAGCAGGAGGAGCGGACGAACCATATTCCGGTAATTATGCTCACCGCAATGGCTTCTCACTTGCACCAGGTTAACGGACTTGAAGCAGGGGCTGATGTTTATATTACAAAACCTTTCAGTATTCAGGTACTTGAATTAAATATACGCAACCTTTTACAGGGACGGGAGGAATTGAAACAGAAATACACCAGGCAGATTATGCTTACGCCACGAAAATTGGATGTAGAATCGCCAGATGAAAAGTTTCTGAACAAACTCATGCAGCTGGTGGAAGACAATATGGAAAATGTAGATTTTAACGTAGGCATGTTAGTTGATGGAATTGGGATGAGCCAAACGGTTTTGTATAAAAAAATAAAATCACTTACCGATCTCTCTATAGCTGATTTTATCAAATTGCAGCGGTTAAAAAGAGCAGCTCAGTTATTGGATGAAAAGAAACTCCGTATTGCAGAGGTCGCCTATGCTGTTGGTTTTAACGATAGAAAGTATTTTAGTAAGGAGTTTCGCAAACAGTTTGGCGTTGCCCCCTCAGATTATCTAGAAAAAACACCTTAAGTAACCATGGTTGAAAGAAAATTTAACCGTTTTTAATGTTTTGCAACAGGTCGATATAGTTGTATCTAATGTATAGCATAAGATGTATGTTGTCGGAGTTTATCTGACATGTGGTTTAAGGCGTAATAACCGATTGATCACTAAAATCTTTTTACAAAAGTCCTCATCCAGATTCGGTCTCTGCCATTACATTTAATAATTCGGGAAATATAAATTTTTAATGCCTTCAAGGAAGGGAAATAGAGGTTTAATGATGGTTCACTAAACTCCCTTGAACTTTTTATTCAAAGATTTATTAGACTTTTCAGCCTAATTTCAAACACCAAAATTTTTTTCGAAAAACGCTCAATTTATAAAATAAGTTAAAAATTGTTGAATTTAAGAAAAGTACACTGGCTCAGCTAAAACAGCTATTTTGACCCTGATTTCATGTTGTTAAACAGCGTGAGCAATGGAATTAATTGTTCAACAGTAGTCTCCAAAAGTGCACTTGAAGAAGTTGTATCATAAATATAGATTTGTCATCCTGAGTCTGTCGAAGGACCTGTTTAAATACTCCTTTAAGGTGTTTCGACAGGCTCAACATGACAGCATCTGAGGTGAAATCGCCTTTATGGTACACCCTCTTTTTTGTTGTTCAGTTTGAAAGGCCTTTTTAGCTTAACCTCGCTTTTCCCAGGAACCTTTCTCGCCAAGAATTTTTAAATAGCTGTTATATGGCTCATTAACGTGATAAAGTTGATACAGCTGATTGGTTAGCGCTGTAAGAAAGTTAAAGAAAATTAAAAATTCTTCTTCTGAGTTATAAATTCCGCCCCACTCATTCAATATCCAATTTAACCTTTTTCCATCCTGAGTGGTGATCGAAAATTCCAGGTAAGGAATATCTATGTCTGTGTTTTTGTAATAGTCTTGCTGTAGCCCCCCAAAAAGGCCTATTTGCTTTACGGGAACCTGAATGGAGTATATTTCTGAAAACAAAACAGAACCGAAACAGGAACTGGTAAAGCCTTCTTTACTTAGTGAAACAATTTCTCCCGACCGCCTTTCGGAGGCCACTTTAAACAACCTGTAAATGGCCATAAACATTAATGGTAAGGAGATCAGCAATAGCCAGGCCGGGAAAAGTGCATCCGGATGTAGTAGTAAAACGATGGCTGTTAATGAAATAGTCAGCAAGGTGGTGAAAAACCAAAACAGAATAGTTGAGTTTTTTTGGCCGTTATTAAAATGGAAGTGATAGGTATTCATAAATAACTAATTGGATAAATATCACTTGTGGGTTGAATTTCCTAAATAAAAAGGAAAAATTTAATTCACCTCCTTTGCTGAAAATAGAAATGAAAAATGTTTTTGCTTTAATTGTCCTGCTGTTAATGTTTGCGCTGGCAAGAGCACGATCTAACCGAGAAGGTATAGTCACTGCTCCCTAACGGCTATTGGTTGAGGACAATTATTAATCTGCTACAGATCTAGGGAATAAATGGAGAATCATCAAATAGACTATAAGCAAATACAGTTACAGGAAAATATTCCATTGACTGAAGATGAAATAGCGCAAATGGAGACAGCGCAAAAAACAATTATGAGAATCGCAGTAATTACGCTTGTTGCTGCTATATTCTTTATTGGGATAATCGCTGCTTTAGCTGTAGAAAAGGAAACGCTCAACAATCTGAAGTATTACGACTATATCGCTTTTGCAGCTATAGGATTATTAATGTTTAGTTTTTGCTACTGCATTGCCTGGTTGGTAGATAGGTATAGCAAATACAATTGGAAGAAAGATAAACTAAACGGTAAAAACAGATTAACGAGTGTAGTTATCGGTCGGGACAAAACAGAGCATGCAGAATACCTGACTTTTTCGGGCCTAATTAAAAATGAAAAAATAAGGATTGAGGTTAAGCAAGAGGATTATAACCGTTATAAAATTGGATCGAAAGTTATTGTTACTTATCTGAAATTTAGCAAGAGGGCTCTTGATATCGCCGACTTTTAGATTTGAGGATCAATAAAAATGGTTCTTCTATTCTAGGCGATAAATGTTTTTCTGCTGATGGCAGCATCGCGGCATTTCGTTTTTTACAATCTAGGTATATTGGAGGATATCAGCTCAGTAATGTTACAAATACCTAAGTTTTTAGTAAAATTTAATAAAAATGTAAAAGGATTGTTTGGTCAGACCCGTTAGTATTTGAAGAAAATTCTGTTAAATATAAAAATGGCACAAGATTCTTCTTAGAAGAAGATAAATGTCATTAAAATAGCCCATTTTTAAATAAATCGTCAATTTTAAATGGCATCTAAATTAATAATTATATATTTGCAGCCTTGAAAGTAAGCAATGTCTAATCCTATTAATCAGTGATTTGAATATTACTTTTAACAGAGCCATAGGAATAAGGCTTTTTTAATTTTTGAAGACAACCTAAACAACTTGAATGCTTAATTTAGTTCTCTTTGGCCCTCCAGGGGCGGGTAAAGGCACCCAATCTGAAAAGCTGATTGCAAAATATCAGTTGGTACACGTTTCAACAGGCGATCTTTTTAGAGCACACGTTAAAGGAGAAACCGAATTAGGAAAAAAAGTAAGTCAATTGTTAGCTGATGGAGAATTGGTTCCAGATGCCATTACAATTGCCATGCTTGAAGAAGAGGTAGATAAAAATCCTGATGCTAAAGGATTTGTGTTTGATGGATTTCCGCGTACCGTTCCACAAGCAATAGAGCTTGATCTGTTTTTAGAGCGTAAAGGCAGTAAAATTGCTGGCGTTATTGCTTTAGATGTTGACCAGGACGAGTTAACAAAACGTATTGCCGAACGTCACAAAACCAGCGGCCGTCCTGATGATGACGCTGAAAAATTAAAAAAACGGATTTCAGAATATTTTGATAAAACCATCCACGTATTGCCTTATTATGAAGAGCAAGGAAAGTTGAACAAAGTAAACGGAATAGGTGAAATTGAAACAGTATATAATGATCTTTGCGCTGTAATCGATCAGTATAAGGTATAAAGTTCAAGTAGCGGATATAAAAGAGAAGGTTTTAATTAATTCCCGATCCAATATTCAAAAACATAAAAAGAGTTATAATGTTAAAACGTTATAACTCTTTAATTTTAAAGGAATTGTTGTTTTCGACGTTCCAGTATTAACATTTCAATATTAAAATATGTCAYAGGGTTCGAATTTCGTAGATTATGTAAAAATTTGTTGCCGTTCTGGTAAGGGCGGGGCAGGTTCGGCACATTTACATCGTGATATTTTAACATCAATGGGTGGCCCCGATGGTGGTGATGGCGGTCGTGGTGGCCACATTATCGTTAAAGGCAGTATCCATATCTGGACATTATTGCACCTTAAATACCGTAAGCACATTATTGCTGAAGATGGTGGAGCAGGCGGTAGTTCCCATAAATTCGGTAAACAAGGTAAGGATGAGATCCTGGAGGTTCCGCTTGGTACCATTGCTAAAGATGCTGAAACTGGAGAAATCCTTTTCGAAATTACCAAAGATGGCGAGACTAAGATTTTAACAGCTGGTGGCCGTGGTGGTTTAGGGAATGCACACTTTAAAAATTCGGTTCAGCAAACACCGCGCTTTGCACAACCGGGTGAGCAGGGACAAGAGGTTTGGAACATTTTAGAATTAAAAGTTTTGGCCGATGTTGGCTTGGTTGGTTTCCCAAATGCAGGAAAATCTACATTGCTTTCGGTAGTTTCGGCTGCTAAGCCAGAAATTGCCGATTATCCTTTTACTACCATTGTTCCTAATCTGGGTATTGTAAGTTACAGGGGTGGAAAATCTTTTGTAATGGCCGATATCCCTGGGATTATCGAAGGTGCGTCAAAAGGTAAAGGTTTAGGCTATCGTTTCTTACGCCACATTGAACGTAACTCGGTATTGTTATTCATGGTCCCGGCTGATACAAGCCGTTCTATCAAAGAAGAGTACGAAATCCTTAAAAGCGAACTGGAATCTTACAATCCTGAATTAATGCAGAAACCGCATGTTTTAGCCATTACCAAATCAGATATGTTAGATGAAGAACTGATGGAAGAAATGAAACAGGGTCTGCCAAACATTCCATCTATATTTATTTCGTCAGTAGCTGAAAAAAATATTTTAGAACTGAAAGATATGCTTTGGAAAGCAATTGAAGGATAAAGCAGTTCATTAGTTCAATGGTCAGTTGTTTATTAGTTTCTACTCCTGACTAATGACCCAGTGAACTAATGAACTATTAACCAAACTAGGCTCTCAAACCGTCTACCGCCAAACCAATCCATTCTTTAAATAACATTTCCCATACGCCTAATGCACTGGTATTTGGAATAATGATATCACTTAAGTCGAATTCAGTATCTCCAGAAAAATTTGTTGGGTAATATTCAATTTTCTGTTTGGCTTGTTTATCAAAAATCAGTTTTGCCCTTGGGATGTGCCATGCACTGGTAATCACCAAAATTTTAGCTTTAGGCTTGCTTTTCGCGATGAGTGCGAGGCTGTACCTTGCATTTTCGATTGTATTTCTGCTATGGTTTTCAATCATGATTGCAGAATCAGGAATGCCGATCAATTTTAAGTACTGAATGGCTAAATCAGCTTCTTTAATTTTTTGGTCTATTAAATTTGCGCTCCCACCACTAAGTAATATCTGCTTAATCTGTCCTTTTTTATAAAGTGCGATTGCTTGGAATAATCTATCTCCTGCCCAATTAAACGCAATTTCATTATTTCGTTTGTTTAAACCAGAGAAGCCCCCAAGTACTATTCCGACATCGAATTTACCTGCCCTGGGATAGTCAGCTTCATAACTGCTTATTATTTTCCCAACAATAAAGCCATTAGAGAAAAAGAAGAAAATAATCAAAATACAGATTAAATACCTTTTCCTTTGTTTAGATTGTTTTGATGCAATTGCAAAAATCAAAAGCACAAAAATCCACACTATAGGTTTAATGACGAAAAGCAAAATCTTTGAGAGGATAAAAATCATATACAGATATTATCCTGTAAAACTAAGAATTTGTTTAAATGATAAAGGGGGGAGGCAAGGTATTAATTGGTTAAAGTATAATCAATTAATACCTTGCCACATTTTATCCTTGTCCTTCTTGTACCTGGCCATTTTCGTGTGCATTTTCTAAAATTTCCTGCACATCCKATTTACGTTTCTTAACAACCTTATGTTTAAAATGAGGCACTTCATGTTCGATAATATCTTCTTCGATGGCTTCTACGCCAAAAACCTTCTCTTTTAAAAGGTTGTATTTGTCTTGAAAGCCGTAACGTAGATTTTTAGCTCCGCCAACAATTTTTCCACGGGTACCTGCGCCGCTATCAGGAGCAAATAAAATACTAATAACTGCACCCGCCGCTAAACCAGCAACTAAGGCCAGTGCTATTTTTGCACTGTTATCCGATTCGTGCTTTAAATATTTTCCGATTAACTTTCTGTATTTCATAACGTAGCATTTTTAAAAAGAACAAATGCAGGGTTATAATGTTTGGATGTTTTTTGATTTGGAAAGCAAGTGCAGTAGTTTTTGGAAAAACAATCCAGCTTCTGCTCCGATGAAACCTGTGAAACAAGCAAGCACACCATAAATAAGTGCTTAAATCGAGAGCATTCGCTAAAATCGGGTTTAGATGGCAATGCTGCTGTGACAAGGAGCGGTAAAGAAATCTTAAAATTTAATGTATCTATATTGATAAGACCTAAGTAGGGGCCGCAGCGAAAGGCAAAACTGCAACAGTCATGAAATTGCGACATCCGTTTTCAAAAAAAGACCAGACTTTTACCTAAGTTTAAAGTTAAAGCACAATATTTGGGATACTAAAACTAATCATATGGTAAAAGCGACAATAAATAAAGAGCATTATGCATGTTCTGTAACAAATGGTTCTCATGATATTATAGTAGACGAGCCTTTAGAATTGGGTGGTACACATAAAGGCTTTGCCCCAAAAGGATTGTTAATGGCCTCTTTAGCATCGTGTGTAGCCATTACCTTAAGAATGTATGCCGATAGAAAGGAATGGCCAATTGATAGAATTGAGGTAGAAGTAAATATTGATACCGAAAATGGGGAAACCATATTTTTTGAAGAAATTGTATGTACAGGAATACTTACCGAAGAACAAAAAATCAGATTGGAAGAAATTGCCGCAAAATGCCCGGTAAGTAAAATTTTAGCATCCGGTCACGAAATCAGATCGAAGGTACTTTAATGCTAACGGTGCAAAACTCGTTTATACATTGATAAAAAGCTTTAATATCTTTGTCAAAACCCGAGCGTTCGCTGTGGTAAAAAAATAATTTATGCCTACCGAAATAAAATGCCCCAACTGTGCCCATGTTTTTCCGATGGAAGAAGCCATGGCAGAAGATTATAAGAAAGAGTTACGTGAGAAAGCGGCTGCTTATGCAAGGCAGAAAGATGAAGAATATCAACGTAAACTGCAGGTTTTTGAATCAGAAAAACAACAGCAATTGAAAGCTTTTGATGCCAAACTTGCTGAAGAGAAAACCAAGCTTAAGGATAATCTGGAGGAAAACCTGCGTAAAAGTATTTCGGCCGATTTTGAAACAAAACTGCAAATGCTCGAAGGTAATGCGAAAGACAATGCTGAAAAACTAAAGTTGGCCCGCGAAAAAGAACTGGAGTTTTTACGCCGCGAGGAAAGCCTTAAAGTAAAGGAAGAAGAAATGGAACTTGCCTTTCAACGTAAAATGCAAGAGCAGCGTAACGAGTTGGTAGAACAGATCCGTAAGCAAGAGGCAGAAAAAAATAGTATTAAAGATACCGAACACCAATTGCGTTTAAAGGAATTGGAAAAACAGCTCGACGACCAGAAAAAATTGGCCGAAGAAATGAAACGTAAGGCTGAGCAGGGCAGTATGCAATTGCAGGGCGAAGTGCAGGAACTGATTTTGGAAGAATTGCTTCGTACCAATTATCCTTTCGATTTAATTGAAGAAGTTGGCAAAGGAGTGCGTGGTGCAGATTGTGTACAGGTGGTACGCAACCAATTTGGACAGGAATGCGGTAAAATTATTTACGAAAGCAAGCGTACCAAAGATTTTGGTGGCGACTGGATCGAAAAACTGAAAAAAGATATGCGCAGTATGGGTATTGATGTAGCGGTAATCGTAAGTCAATGTTACCCAAAAGGCATGGATTGTTTCGGGCAGCGCGATGGGGTTTGGATTTGCTCTTTCGAAGAAGTAAATGCTGTAGCATACGTGTTGCGCGAAGGTATTTTGCGCTTGGCAGGTGCAGTAAAATCGCAGGAAAACCGCGGCGAAAAAATGCACATGCTTTACGATTATTTAATGGGAGCAGAGTTTTCAGAACAATGGAAAGCCATTAGAGAAGGTTTTATGAGCATGAAACTATCCATACAACGCGAGCGTGATGCGATGGAACGCTTATGGAAAGCACGTGAAAAGCAGTTAGAAAAAGTATTGTTAAATGCGACCCATATCCGCGGTTCGATAGAAGGTATTGCGGGTAGCGATAGTGTGCAGCTGAGCTTAACCGATGAAGATGATGATACCTTGCTTTTAGAGTAACTCGCAATACGTCATCCCGTTCCGATTTTTATATCGTATCGTCATCCTGAACTTGTTTCAGGATCTATTTTGAATAGACTGACGTTGCTCATCGCCAGGTGTGAACTGCAAACTGCCAGCTTGTTTTGGCGTTCCCCAATCCCGTGAAAAACGGGAAAGGGGCGGGCTTTTCAGGGCTACGCTTCGCTCCGGTACCGATGAAGGATCGGTACTGAACCCTTACAATCCCTAACGCGGAGATATTGCGTGACTAGACCTCGCAGGTTTTTAAACGGCGTAGCGCTCAATGAGGCCATTAATATTAACCTCCGCCGCGGTTCGTGTCGTCACAAACCGAAACATAGTAAAGTAGAAATACTTTTTGTATCAGGTTATACCGGATTAGTATCTAACTTAGATATAAATTGTATTTAATCAAATGCGTTTTTGTATTAAAGAAACCAAAACCTGCAAGTTCTAATGTATATAAATAGGAATAACAAAAATAAATGATAACATGAATAAGAAACCTAACCAATCCTTTAACCGCTTTAAAATCCTTACTTTAATATGCACTTTGCTATTTTTTGGGAATGTTTTCGGGAACGTTCCCGGAAAGAATTTGAAGTCGCCGGATGGCAATTTAGTAGCCAGTTTTGCTTTGGCCGAAGGGGGAGTGCCAACCTATAGCTTAAAGTACAAAGGAAAAGACGTTATTAAAACCAGTAAGCTGGGGCTTGAACTTAAAGATGGTAAATCTTTAATGAACGGTTTTACCATAAGTGATACCAAAACCAGTACTTTTAACGAGACCTGGAAACCAGTTTGGGGCGAAGTAAAAGAAATTGTAAATCATTACAACGAACTGGCGGTAACTTTAACGCAAAAGGAAACTAACCGCTATATCATTGTGCGGTTACGTTTGTTTAACGATGGCTTGGGTTTTAGATATGAATTTCCTGAACAAAAAAACTTAGATTATTTCGTAATTAAAGAAGAGAAAACCCAGTTTGCCTTAGCTGGCGATCATAAAGCATTTTGGCTTCCTGGTGATTATGATACACAGGAATACAGTACGGTAACCTCAAACTTATCAGAAGTACGAGGTAAAATGAAGACTGCTATAACGCCGAATGCTTCACAAACTACTTTCTCACCAACGGGTTTACAAACGCCGTTGATGATGAAGAGCAAAGATGGTTTGTACATCAATATCCATGAAGCGGCATTAATCAACTATTCGCTAATGTCGTTAAATCTCGACGATAAAAATATGGTTTTAGAATCGTGGTTAACACCTGATGCAGTTGGCGATAAAGGTTATTTGCAGGCACCCTGTTTATCGCCCTGGAGAACCATTATTGTGAGTGATAAAGCAGGTGACATTTTAACCTCAAAGCTAACCTATAACTTAAACGAGCCAACAAAATTTAAAGATGTATCGTGGATAAAGCCAACCAAGTATGTAGGTGTTTGGTGGGAAATGATTACAGGTAAAAGTACCTGGGCCTATAATGATTTAACCAGTGTGCAATTGGGCGTAACCGATTATGCAAAAACAAATCCCAACGGGAAACATGCTGCAAATACCGCACATGTAAAAGAATACATCAATTTTGCTGCTAAAAACGGATTGGATGCTGTTTTGGTTGAAGGCTGGAACGAGGGCTGGGAGGATTGGTTCGGTAAAACAAAAGATTATGTGTTTGATTTTGTAACGCCCTATCCCGATTTCGATGTAAAAGAACTGCACCGTTACGCTGCAAGCAAAGGCATTAAAATGATTATGCACCATGAAACTTCTTCGTCGGTACGTAATTATGAGCGCCATTTAGATAGCGCTTATAAATTTATGAAAGCCAATGGCTACGATGCCGTTAAAAGCGGTTATGTAGGCAACATGATCCCAAGGGGAGAGCATCATTATGGCCAATGGTTAAACAATCATTACCTGTATGCCATCCAAAAAGCAGCGGAATATAAAATAATGGTGAATGCACATGAGGCTGTTCGCCCAACAGGCCTGGCACGTACTTATCCGAACTTAATCGGAAACGAATCGGCAAGGGGGACAGAATATGAAGCTTTTGGAGGGAACAATGCTGATCACACTACCATTTTACCCTTTACACGTTTAATAGGTGGGCCAATGGATTATACCCCAGGTATTTTTGAAACTAAAGTAAGTGTTTATAATCCCGAAAATACCTCTTTTGTGCATAGTACATTGGCTCGCCAGTTGGCACTTTATGTTACCATGTATAGTCCGCTGCAAATGGCTGCCGATTTGCCTGAAACTTATAACAAGTACATGGATGCTTTTCAGTTTATTAAAGATGTGGCGGTAGATTGGGACGATACCAAAGTTTTAGAAGCAGAACCAGGCGATTATATCACTTTTGCGCGTAAGGCGAAAGGTAAAAACAACTGGTTTGTTGGTCGCACCAATGATGAAGTGGCGCGGACATCTAAAATTGATTTTAGCTTTTTGGATCCTGGCAAAAAATATACCGCAACCATTTATGCCGATGCAAAAGATGCCCATTACGAAACCAACCCTAAAGCCTATACCATTCGTAAAATGGAGGTAACCAACAAAACTAAATTAGCTCAATATTGTGCACCAGGTGGAGGATACGCGATTAGTATTATGGCGAAATAATTCGATAGGTGGGGCAGTTTGATGTGGTGTCGGTTGTTACCAACTGATTCTCTTCTAGTCGTAGCGTCTCGCTACGACTTTTTTATTGTTTTTTTGCCACGGATGGACACAGATAAACACGGATCAAAGATATCTATCTGTGTTTATCCTTTTTATCTGTGGTTAATATTTTGTGGAGTCAGATGGTAACATCTGACAGCGCGATTATATCCATTACGCGAGTCAGATCCTGAGATGAACTCAGGATGACGACCGCTGTGAGAGTTCTTTCCCGTAGATCTCACTGATAGCCGCAGAAAAATAATCAATTGCGTTAATCATCTTAAATCTGCGGGACTATTTTTGTAATTGGCAGTTAATTGTGCCGAGTCATCTTAACAGATCATAACAGCTGACCGCAGGAAAATAGCTTATTTTATAATATCTTAGCAAAGACATTAAAACCAAGCAATTTTTAACGAAATATTACCATGCCCAGAACCAAAAACCATATCGAACTTCAATTTTTAAGCGAACCCTCTGATGTTAATTATGGAGGTAAGGTACATGGTGGGATGATGATGAAATGGATCGATCAGGCTGCTTTTGCCTGTGCTTTACAATGGAGCCAAACTTATTGTGTAACGGTTTATGTTGGGGGAATCCGTTTTTTTCATCCTGTTCATATCGGGCACTTGGTTAAAATGGAAGCACGAATTATTTACACGGGTAAAACCAGTATGCATATTGCCGTTGATGCTTTTTCGAAACCAGTAGGGCAAACCGATTTTGTTAAGAATACACACTGTATTATTGTTTTTGTTGCAGTAGACGACGATGGGCAGCCAAAAGGAATCCCAGCCTTTAAGCCAAAAACCGAAAAAGAAGTTGCCATGCATGGCTACGCCATTAAATTAATGGAACTGCGTAAAAGCATTGATAAGGAAATGGAGCCTTATATAGTGTAAACGTAAGGCGCTGAGCGTTTGGCAGCATAATCATCTTCAGTTTAACCACAGAGAAAACAGAGGGTAGGCCACGGAGCACACCGAGTTAAGCGCATAGCTATTGTATTTGTTTTATACTCTGTGTACCTCAGTGCAAAACTCGGTGTCCTCTGTGGTAAAAAAAACGCGGAATCTATTCTACAACTGGCAAGCTGAAACAAAACTTGCTGCCTTCGCCAATGGCGCTTACCACCCATATTTTTCCGTTTTCGGCTTCAATAAAATCTTTAGAAATGGCGAGGCCCAATCCGGAGCCCGATTTATTCTGTCCATCTGTTGGTACCTGGAAATACCTGTCGAATAATCTTTTCTGATATTTTTCGTCGATGCCTTTTCCAAAATCGCGCACAGAAAATTCGATAAACTTGTCTTTTTGGAAAACATCGATGATTACCTTCGATTTTTCTGAACTGTACCGCAATGCATTAGATAAAAAGTTAACCAGTACCCAGGCTGTTTTCTGGATATCAGCATTCACATCCGGCAAGTTCTGACTGCAGTTAAGTACCAGTTGAATCAATTTTTGTTCAGCCTGAAATTTAACGGCATCAACGGCATAACTTACAATTTCTTCGGGTTTGGTTATGGCAAAAGTGAGTTTTAAATTACCGGTTTCTACTTGCGAAAGATCTAAAAGTTCGCTGGTGATTTTTAGCAATCTGTCGCTATCTTCTTTGATGTGGTTGAGCAGCTCATGCTGTTCTTCGTTCATGGTGCCCACACGCTCATCGTTTAGCAATTTCAAGCTCATTTTGATAGATGATAGTGGTGTTTTTAACTCGTGCGAAACTGTAGCGATAAAATTTGTTTTGGCTTCATCGAGCTCTTTAAACTGCGTAATATTTTTTAACGTGTAAACGCTTCCTGCAGATTTAGATGAGGCAATTAAAGTGTTTTCATCCTGCTCTTCATAATTTGGGATGATGATTTCGCGGTTTTCCAACAGGAAATAAGATTCTTTATCATCAGCATAAATTTTTAAGGTATTGTCCTCTGTTTCCGGTTTAATGATCCGTTTAAGCAGCTCGTTTTTTTGCATCAGTTCGGCCACGTTTTGGCCAATAACCTTATCTTCATCCAGACTCATCAGTTTTGCAGCCAGATGATTTAGAAAGAGTACTTCTCCCTTTTCATTTAAGCCGATTATAGCATCCTGCATTTGTGCAATAATGGCTTCAATACGCGATTTTTCGGATTTAATTTTAGATAAGTTGCTGTTTTCCCATTCGTTTAATTTAACTACCATTCCGTTAAAGGAATCTGCCAGTTCTGTAAACTCATCTTCGTTTTCGAAATGCAGGCGCTGTTTATAATTTTTACGACTGATCTGCTTTATCGCAGCACTAAATTCAGCAAGAGGGTTGGCCACAAAACCTGGAAAGTTTACAATGAACGTAAAGAGGATAATAAAACTCAGGGTAGCGGCAATCATGATGTAGAGGTTTGCCCTCGATGAGGTTTCATTAGCCAATTCATTTTTATCGTAAATGGCCTTCATATTTACCTGTTCGATATTTTGTAGCGCAACGCGCAAATTTTTAATGCTATTTTCTTTAATGGTTAACGATTGTGGGCCGTTTAGTACGTTGAAAGCCGTTGCTAATTTCTGGAAAGCCACTTTTTCGCCGGGTTCGGTAATGTTTAACCCTTCATTTTTTAAGTTTTCCCTAAATACAGCCAGTTGAGTACTGCTTAATGGAAATTGGTTCTGATCGATTACATTGCGCATAGCAGCAACATATTTCAACGATTTATAGTTGTCTTTAAGAATTACCTTCGATTTATCGGAAAGCTCGTTTAAGAAAAAGAGCGCGATTAATCCAAAGGATAAAACAAGTATAAAGAGAAACCCGAATCCGAGGCGGAGCTTGGTTTTTATTTTCATCTGTTTTTATTTTTTTAATGGTGATGAAGCTATCATGATTTACTTATTTATTGTGAAGTTTTGTAAATCATTGATGGTTTCATGACTTTTTTGTTTAACCGCAAAGGGCGGAGAGATTTTTGCTATTAACGCAAAGCAATTTTTCTCTTTTTTGTGTAAAAATAGGTTATAATTTAAATCTGTTTCCTGATTAACTAAATTACATAACAAAGGTTAAATAAATAGCATCTGTTTAGCCTGTAGTCAATAGCTATGCCAGTAGATTGGGTTATTGTTTAAGTTATTGTTTTATAGTCTTTTATGATGTTTTTGAAATTGTTTTAAGCAAAAAACCTTTTCATTTTGGAAGGGTTTTTGTCATTTTGAACGATTGGTTTTGGATTTTAAACCACTGTTTTTTGTTCCCTAAACCTGATCGCAGCGAACACGGAGTGAAACGGAGTAAAGCGGAGAGCAGGGACAAACGTTCCTATGAAATACAGGTTTTGCTTTTCAAAACAAAAAATAAATATTAGCTTTTTTTTTGGAAAGCAGGTTCGGAAGCATTTAGGATAATACTTCCCACTGTCCGCTTTACTTCGTGCCCGCTTCCATTGGGTTTAGGTGGCACGGTCTGTACCATGATTTAGGGCTGCAGGGTGCAGAAAATGAAAATTTAATTTAGACTGAACGATTTTTAAGGTTATGGCGCTGTCTTTTGTTTCCTAAACCTGATTGACGTGGAAAGCCCACAGCGTAGCGAGGACTTGTAACAGAAAGCAGGAGTGACACTAATATGAAACACAGGCTTTGCTTTTCAAAAGAAGAATAGCGTTTTATTTTTTTCGAAAAGCAGTTTTGGGCATTTAGGGAAATGCAGTCCAACTGTCAGCTTTACTGCGTGCCGCTTCCCATCGGGTTTAGGTGGCGTGGCCGGTAATAAGATTTAGGGCTGCAGGGTGCAGGAAAAAATGAATGACGATTAGAATTTGATAAACTTATCTATCTGCTCGTTGGTAAACTTGATGGTATCCGGATGATTGAAATTACCCTCTGCATCTAACTCTGTTTTAATATTCGGAATGTGYAAACGTAAGGGCAAAATATGCAGATGAATATAATGGCAAACGCCTGTGAAATGGTCAACCCCGCGGATGTTGCCATATTTACCAGAAGAGATGCCGACTAAAGCGGTCTTTTTATCATAAAAACTATCAGGGAAATTGCAGGCATCTATTAATACTTTTAGTACACCTGGGTAGCTTCCATTGTACTCGGGCATGATAAATAAAAACTTTTCGGTGTTATTAATCATGTTTTGGATTTTTTGAAAAGCTTCCGATCGTTTGCCATACATATCCGTATTCAAAACATCTATAGGCAGGTGCTCCAGGCTGAACAAATTGGCATCGGTTCCTTTTTCTTTTAGTTGCCTTTGGTAATATTTAGCAACTTTTAGCGTATTGCTATTGGGCCTGTTGGTTGCGGCTATAATTGTGATCATGGATAATTGTTAATAAGATGTGTAAAACCCAAACACGCTTCTTGCTAAAATTGCCATATAGTTTGTATCTTAGCTGATTGTGAAAAAGGCCGTAAACAACGCAAAAATAGAACTTTTTGCCAATTAAAAGGCATAAATAACACAGCCCAAATAAACGTTAAGTAAATTTCGGATACATAGATGAGCAAAATTATTGCATTAGCAAATCAAAAAGGTGGTGTTGGTAAAACAACTTCATCTATAAACCTGGCTGCGAGTTTGGCCGTATTAGAATACAAAACTTTACTGGTTGATGCTGATCCTCAGGCAAATTCGACTTCAGGTATCGGTTTCGATCCCCGGAATATTAAAGATAGTATTTATGAGTGTATCATTAATGATATCGATCCTTTACAGGCCATCCAAAAAACGGATACACCAAATTTAGATTTACTGCCCGCCCACATCGATCTGGTTGGTGCAGAAATCGAGATGATTAACCTGAACAACCGCGAGTACAAAATGAAAGCGGTTTTGGAGAAGATAAAAGATCAGTATGATTTTATTATCATCGATTGTTCACCATCTTTAGGTTTAATCACCATCAATGCTTTAACAGCGGCCGATTCGGTTATTATTCCTGTTCAGTGTGAGTATTTCGCGCTTGAAGGTTTGGGTAAATTATTAAATACCATAAAGATTGTTCAGAACCGTTTAAACCCTGATCTGGAAATTGAAGGTATTTTATTAACCATGTACGATGTGCGTTTAYGTTTATCAAACCAAGTGGTAGAAGAGGTAAAAACACATTTCCACGAACTGGTTTTCGATACCATTATTCAGCGTAATACACGTTTAAGTGAAGCACCTAGTTATGGCGTTTCGGTAATTATGCACGATGCCAATTGCAAAGGTGCCATTAACTACCTTAATCTTGCCCGCGAAATTGTGAAGAAAAACGGCCTTTTAAAGGAAGAAGAAAACATAGGAACAGCAACTTTATAAATTATAGATGACATCTTTTCAGCGAAAAACAGGTTTAGGAAGAGGGTTAAGTGCGCTTTTAGATGATAGCGAATCTTCTCATCCGCCGAAACAGCAGGTAAATGCTGTTAGCGAAACCGAGCAGATTGGCAATATCAGTCACGTAAGTTTAACTGAAGTTGAAACCAATCCATACCAGCCACGTACCGAATTTGACCAGGTAGCTTTAAACGAGCTTGCCGATTCGATTAAGATACAAGGTTTAATACAACCAATTACAGTTAGAAAACTTGGCGCAAACAAATACCAGCTCATTTCTGGCGAGCGTAGGTTCAGGGCTTCGAAGTTAGCTGGCTTAACACAGATTCCTGCTTACATCCGCAGTGCCAACGACCAACAGATGTTGGAAATGGCCTTGATCGAAAATATTCAACGCGAAAATTTAAATGCCATTGAAGTGGCATTGAGTTTCCAGCGGATGATTGACGAGGTAGGCTTAAAACAAGAGCAATTAGGCGAACGTGTAGGTAAAAACCGTACAACGGTTACCAATTACCTGCGTTTGTTAAAACTTCCGCCAGCTATTCAGGCTTCCATCCGCGATCAGAAAATTAGCATGGGGCACGCAAGAGCCTTAATTAACGTTGATGGTGTTGACAAACAATTGTTTATCCACCAGGAAATTTTAGAAAAAGGATTATCGGTACGCAAGGTAGAAGAGCTTGTACGTAATTTGCAGCATGTACCTTTAAAAGGCAGCGAAAAATGTACTTACCATGTCGTACATCGAAAGTAGCAAACAATATAATTTATCGCTGACAGAGTTACAGTATCGCCTTGAGCATGGTGATCAACCTGATCCTAGCGGCCCTTTTGGTAGCCGTTATTCTACTTCAGGCATCACCCAGCGTAAAGATACCTATAGAAGGAATAAACAGATTGTATTGTTCTCTTACGGTTTGGTTTATTTCGCCAATATAGTTGATGCCTATGTTGCAGCCCGTTTGCATTTCTTCAATATTGATGATAACCTTTCTTTTAAGGTAATGCCATCTATGATTAACACCAATTCGATATATGGTTTCAATGCAACGCCTGCATTAAAATTATCACTAACATTTTAATATAGGAAACCATCATGAATATTCAATATAGGATACTACATTTGAAATCATAATTGTTTATCCGTTGCTAAGGGTTAGATATAACAAGAATAAAAACTGAAAATAAATATAAACAGATGAAAATTGCGCTTTTAGGGTACGGTAAAATGGGGCAGATTATCGAAAAATTTGCAGTAGAACGTGGCCACGAAATTGTTTTAAAAATAACGATCGATAACCAGGAAGATTTAACCAGACAAAATTTAAAATCGGCTGATGTAGCTATCGATTTTAGTACGCCTGATTCGGTTTTGAAAAATATTGATGCCTGCTTTGATGCCAATGTGCCTATAGTTGTAGGTACAACAGGCTGGTATGGAAAACTCCAGGAAGTAAAAGACGATTGCAACAACAGTAACAATACGTTGCTTTTTGGGTCTAACTTTAGTATTGGCGTAAATTTATTCTTTAAGCTCAATCAAACTTTGGCCAAGCTGATGAATAACTACCCGGCCTATGAGGTGCAGGTTGAAGAAATTCACCACACGCAAAAACTGGATGCACCAAGTGGTACGGCCATTACCCTTGCAGAAGGGATTGTAGATAACCTGGACAGAAAACAAGAATGGTTAAACGAAGTGGTTGGGACCGATGTTGAAATGTTTCCGAAAACGGAGCAACTGCTGATAGAATCGCATAGAATAGAAAATATTCCAGGTACACATACTGTAATTTACAGTAGTGAGGTAGATGAAATAGAAATTAAACACACTGCCCATAATAGAGCTGGTTTTGCTTTAGGTGCAGTTGTGGCGGCAGAATGGTTGAAAGATAAAAAAGGATTTTTCAGCATTACTGATATTTTTGAATAAAGCCTAAAGCTGAAAGACCAAAGCACAATATAATCTGTGAAATCACTAAATCTGTGAAATCACATCAAAGGAAGTACAGATAACAGGTAACCGATTAATAAATCGCAAACCAAAAATAAGATATATGAATTATAAATTCTGGCAACGAAAAAAAGATGCCCCAAAGAAGAAAAAAACTAAAACCCGTGAGTGGGTTGATGCAATTGTTTTTGCAGTAGTAGCAGCAACCATCATCCGCGTATTTTTTATTGAGGCTTACAC
>NZ_JBFTRT010000028.1:0-20500 GCF_056399685.1 Pedobacter sp. 01N416 | reverse complement strand
AACGCGATCGTCATGCTGAATTTATTTCAGCATCTTTTCTGTAAAATAGACCCTGAAATAAATTCAGGGTGACGGCTCTAAGTTTAAATAACTACTCTACTCACTGATAAAGGGTAAATATTCTAATCTTCATTAACATCCAAATACTTAGTATCAATCTGTTTGGTGGTCTTTGCTCCTAATTTTTTAATCTTTTCAGAAGTGTTTGTTAAATTTCCCGAACCCACTGATAATTTGTTAATGGCTTTATCGTAAGCATCCTGCCCATTTTTGATGTGTTTGCCAATATTTTCCATATCTGAAATAAAGCCTACAAACTTATCGTACATACTGCCGCTTAAACGGGCAATTTCCATTACATTCCGGTTTTGGCGCTCCTGTTTCCACATGCTGGCAATGGTGCGTAAAGTGGCCAATAATGTTGAGGGACTCACAATTACTACCCTTCTGTCCCAGGCAAAATTGAAAAGTTCAGCATCTTTTTGAACCGCAATGCTGAAAGAAGATTCGATCGGTACAAACAGCAAAACAAAATCCGGAGAATTGATTTTATATAAATCCTGGTAATTTTTTGAAGATAGTTCCTGGATGTGGTTCTTAATAGAGGCTAAATGCTGTTTTACATAGCCTTCACGCTCTTCATCGCTCTCAGCTGATACAGAACGCTCATAAGCAATCAGAGATACCTTAGCATCGACTACCAGGTGTTTATCATCTGGTAGGTCAATCACTACATCGGGCTGGTACCGACCGCCTTCGGCGGATATATGTGAGGCTTGAATGCGGTATTCCTGATCGCGTACTAAACCTGAGCGTTCCAAAACCTTTTCCAAAATCACTTCCCCCCAATTTCCTTGCTTTTTACTATCGCCTTTTAAAGCTTTGGTTAAATTATTGGCATCTTCCTGAATCTGTTTACTTTGATCCATTAATAATGAAATTACACCTTTCAGTGTATTTCTTTCATCCGATTCTGCTTTGTAAACCTTTTCTACTTTATCTTCAAAAGCTTTAATATTTTCTTTTAAAGGATTTAAGATGATATCCAAATTAGTTCGGTTCTGCTCAATAAATTTGCTCGATTTTTCCTCCAGTATTTTATTGGCAATTAATTCAAAGTCTTTGTTTAATTTTTCTTGTGACTGCTCAAAATTTAGCTTCTGTTCGGCAAGTTTTTCTTTTTCGGCCAGGTAAAAAGACCTGGTACTTTCCAATTCGCGATTGGCATCGGCAAGCCGGTCGCGCTCAGCCTGCAACTCATCAATTAGGCGTTGCTGTTCTTGTTTAAGTARCGTAGTAATGTGCTCTTTTTCGGCAGATAAATTAGAAACACGTTCGTCGGCTTTGGCCAGGCTGATTTTTAACGATTCATTTTCACTTTTTGTTCTTTCGAAGTCTTCTACCGAAATAATAGAAAGAGCAGCCTGCGGTTTCTTCAATAATAAAATAACCAGAACTATTAAAATAACGATTAGTAAAGCAATACCCGCAATCTCCATAATGATAAAAATTTTAGCAAAAATGAAGATTTAAAATAGATATACCAAAAAATTTTAGTTATTGTGAACGGAAAATAACGGAAAAAAATTTCTATAATTGGGCATTAGTATTTTATAAATGAACGCATTAACAGTCCTCATATCCTGCCCCGATCAAGTTGGTTTAGTTACAAATATTACCCGCGTGCTGGCTGCACACCAATTGAATATTGTTGCCATGCGCGAGTTTGTAGACGAAGCCAATAAATCGTTTTTTACCCGCATTGCCTGTACCGGAAACCTGAAAGATACAGAAAAATTAAAGGAAAAACTTTTAGAAAACCTGCCGAATGCTGCTGAGGTAAATTTAATTACCCAACAGGAAAAACAGATTGTCGTTTTGGTAACCAAGGAGTATCATTGTTTAGCTGAGATACTGATCAAAAACCAATTCAAAACTTTAGGGGCCAAGGTACAATGTGTAATAGGCAATTATGAAAGCCTGAGAGATTTTACCGAAAAATTGGGCATACCTTATTTTTATGTAGATCATTCCAATAAAGATAAAAGTGAATTTGAGGCTGAAGTTAAAACTATTATTAACCGGTTTGAGGTAGACTATTTAGTGTTGGCTAAATTTATGCGAATCCTTTCTGCCGATTTTGTAAAAGATTATGCAGGTAAAATTATTAATATCCATCATTCCTTTTTACCGGCTTTTATAGGTGCTAACCCCTATCGCCAGGCTTTTGATCGCGGGGTAAAAATTATTGGTGCTACCGCCCATTTTGTTACCGATAACCTGGATGAAGGCCCGATTATTACGCAACATACCAATCATGTAGATCATAATTTCGGTGTAAAAGAAATGGTTCGGGCAGGAAAAGAAATAGAGAAAAAGGTGTTGTTAGAAGCTTTGGAACTTATCATAAATGACTTGATAATGAAATATTTATTCATCCTACTATTGTTATGCACGCTTGGTGCTAAAGGCCAAAATGGACTAACATTCGATAAGCGCCTATTAGATTGTGAAAATAAGTGGATTGCCATATCGCTCGACGGCGCAGGTAAGTACGGATATGGATACGTTTATCTGGATTATTCGGCAGGTCTTACCTTTGATCTCTATGGTTCATTTACTATTGATAGTGGTGCATTCAAGTCTGAAGCAATTAATAAACAGAGAAGCAGGATTACGCCAACAGAAGTTAAAGTAGCTATAATTCCAGCGGAAAGATTAAAAGAATTAATTGTTGAAGAATTTCCCACCATGTATAAAAACTATGCTGGTAATAATAATAGGAATTACCGATATATCAAGTTTATTCAAATATTTAATAATTGGAAAGAGTATAATATGGCTTCCAAATATGTATTGGCACTATCAGAAACAGAACGTGGTTCCCCAAGTTATATAGAAGAAGATCCAACTGATAAAAATAAAAAGATCCGTAAAACATTTGAAATAACAACGGCTAACTTTAGCCAATATGCAAAAAAAGCAGAAGCATATAAGAGGGATATTTTTACGTTTACACAGGCAAATAAAATGGAAGAGGCCGAACAGGCATATTTGCATGCATTAATATTTTGTAGCAATGAAGTATCTAAAGCAGATATGGCATATAATATTACGTATCAGTATTATAGAAACGCAAACCGAGAAAAATTTGATTTTTGGTGTAAAGAAATAAACCGATGGATTATACCTGAGGACATTTATACAGATAAAATAAAAATGATGGCTAGTAAATTATAACTTACAATTTATTTAGGAGAAGATTTGCCACGTCTTCTCCTGTTTGCGAACCAATTGCTATGCCCATGCCGTTGCACCGCGTAGCACAAAAGATATTTGGCTTAATCTCTTCTATAAGTGGTTCAAGAATTTTTCCAAAAGCCATAATACCGCTCCATCGATAATCGATTTCATAATTCAATTCAGGGAGGATTACGTTTTTTAATAAATCTTCAAGTGCTAGCTGAACAGGCTCAGTTTGGCCAAATTCGGTGGTTTCTTCGGCTTTAAAATCGATATTTCTGCCGCCACCTAATAAAACTCTATTATTTATATTTCTAAAGTAATAATAACCTTTATCGTAGTGGAAGGTGCCTGCTATTTTTAGCTCTTTAATAGGTTTGGTAATTAAAACCTGGCTACGACCAGGACTAATATCAACATCGGGCAATAAGTCTTTTACAAAAGCATTGGTGGTTACAATTAGCCGTTTACTGAAAAAGCTTCCGTTTTTGGTTAGCAATTGCGTACCCTTGTTTTCTTCCTGAATTTGATCAACCGTACAATTATTAAATATGCTAACGCCGAGTTTTTGTGCATATTGAATTAAAGCAAACATCATTTTACCGCTATCAATCTGCGCTTCGTACCGGTTTTCGATTAAGGTGTTGATGCCTTTAAAACCAAAGGAAGTAATTTTCTTATTGGCAAGGCCAAAGGCCTTGGGGCCAACAACATCGTTAATGAGACGGTTATAATGTTCAATTTTGGATACACATTTGTCGGCCAGAAAAATGTCATCATTTTTAAATAATTCGTAGCCGCCTAAACATTGGTAATCAATGGTTTTATCGCCTAATAAATTGCGCAGTTTAAGCAGGCCCTTCCAGCGTTTTTCTATAAGGAGTGCCAGACCATTTAAGCCAGCACATTCTTCTTGCTCAATGAGTTCAGAAATGCTACCGAAGCATGCAAAACCCGCATTTTTGGTGCTGGCGCCTGTTGGTAAAAAGCCCTTTTCGAGTATAGCAATTTTTAAAGCCGGAGCAGTTTTTTTAAGTTGGATGGCAGCATTTAAACCCACAATCAATGGTATCGTAAGTAAAAAACGACTCCTTCTCCCAATATGAAAACGCTGTTTGCATAGTATAAATGTACTATTTTTTAACAGTCAAATAATATGGGAACGCTTTTTGATATATGTTAAACGAAAAACATACAGAAGAAAATGGGAGTTTATTTAATATTAATCATCCCGGTATTATTGCTGAGCATGTTTGTACAATGGCGATTTAGAAATAAGTTTTCTAAGTATGCCGAAATGCAACTTAGCTCTGGTTTATCGGGCAAAGAGGTGGCAGAAAGAATGCTACATGATAATGGGATATACGACGTGAAGGTGATGAGTACCGAAGGACAACTAACAGATCATTACAATCCATCAGATAAAACTGTTAATTTAAGTACAGATGTATATTATAGTCGAAGTGTAGCGGCGGCGGCTGTAGCGGCCCACGAATGTGGCCATGCCGTGCAACAGGCGAAATCGTATAACTGGCTTAATTTAAGAAGCAGTATGGTTCCGGTGGTAAGTATTTCATCTAATCTTTTACAATGGGTATTATTAATTGGTGTATTGTTAATAGGCTTTACCGGAAATCCAATTGTTTTGGCAATTGGTGTAGTAGGTTTAGCGCTGGTAACCATATTTAGTATCATTACCCTACCAGTCGAATTTGATGCCAGTAACCGCGCATTGGCCTGGCTAAAAAATAATAACGGTGTAATGCAAACACAAGAAGAAAATGCGCAGGCTAAAGATGCACTTTGGTGGGCAGCCATGACTTATGTGGTAGCGGCTGTTGGTGCATTAGCCAATTTATTGTATTACGCATCAATGCTTTTTGGACGAAGCAGAGATTAAAAGCCCACAGCGGCAGCGAGGACTTGAAACAAAAAGCAGGGCTAACATTAAAATAAAATGCTGAAATTGATTTCTACCTACATATAATTTAATAAGCTAAGTTGATAGGTTTTTAGCTTCTTCTCTCACGCGCACGTCATGCTGAACTAGAGATTTAATATTAGTAGGATTAGTTCAATTTATAAGGAGCGATTAACTGAAATTCTGGAATATCAACCTCGAATTCAGATCCATCTATATCACGTTTCATTAAGTAGGCACCTTTCATGCTGCCCATATCGGTTTTTAGATTACAGCCTGAAACATATACATGTGTTTCGCCAGGTTGAATAATGGGCTGTAAACCAACAACACCCTCACCCTCTACCTCTCTTCGGCTACTGTTCGAATCGAAAATAAACCACTGACGGCGCATTAATTGAACAGCATAATCAGAAAGATTAGAAATTTCTACGCGATAAGCGAACATATAATGCTCGTTGGCCGGATTTGAATATTCTGGCTGGTACACTGTTTCTACCGAAACCTTAACCCCGTCTGTAATAGCTGTAACCATGATGATTTACGAATGTATAAAAAAACCTTTCAAAAATCAAGCCAGTACTTTAGTGGCATCGTAGTCGGCAAATTTTTCTGCCACTTCTTCTAAAATACTGTAAATGTTGTTGATATCTGGCTCGGCCACCAAACGCATACGGTAAGGTTTAAAATCCGGTAAGCCTTTAAAATAGTTTGCATAATGGCGGCGCATTTCGAAGATTCCGGTTTTAGGGCCTTTCCATTCTAACGATTTATCTAAATGTGTTCGACAAACTTCAATGCGTTCTTCAATAGTTGGTCCGGCAAGATGTTCGCCTGTTTTAAAAAAGTGTTTTACCTCGCGGAAAATCCATGGGTAACCGATTGCGGCACGGCCGATCATAATGCCATCTATCTCATATTCCATGCGCCAGGCCGCTGCTTTTTCAGGACTATCTACATCGCCGTTACCAAAAATCGGTATTTTGATGCGTGGATTGCGTTTAATCTCCCGGATAAGTGACCAATCGGCCTCCCCTTTATATAACTGCGCTCTTGTTCTGCCGTGAATGGTAAGTGCCTGAATACCCACGTCCTGAAGCCGCTCGGCCACTTCGTAAACATTTTTGGTGTTATCATCCCAACCAAGGCGGGTTTTAACGGTAACCGGCAAATGTGAAGCTTTAACAACAGCTTCGGTCATTTTTACCATTTTATCGATATCCTGTAAAAGGCTAGAACCAGCACCTTTACACACAACGTTTTTAACCGGACAGCCATAATTAATGTCAACCAGGTCAGGTCCTGCTGCAGAGGCAATTTCTGAGGCTTCACGCATATGATCGATATCGCCACCAAAAATCTGGATGCCAATTGGCCTTTCGTATTCAAAAATATCAAGCTTTTGTCTGCTTTTTGCAGCATCGCGGATCAAACCTTCCGAAGAAATAAATTCGGTGTACATCATATCAGCCCCGTTTTTTTTGCATACATAACGGAACGGCGGATCGCTCACATCCTCCATTGGAGCCAGTAATAACGGGAACTCACCTAAATCTATATTTCCTATCTTAACAGACATTTTCTATCTTCAACGATTAATAAAACATACAAAGGTACAAATAATGAATTTTGTAACACCTAACAGAGAGGAAATCAATCCTTTCTTACAATTACTTTTACTTTTATTTTACGCAGTTACGGGCGGACTTGTATTTGGGATTCTAGCTATTATCATTGTTTTACTGATGTATGGCTTAGGAGTAGTAAGTAATTTGGACATGCTTTTAGCTGGTGATACTAAGTATATTGCTGGTTTTAAAGTGATACAAATATTAAGTTCGATCGGAACATTTATTTTACCTCCAATTGCCCTGGCCTTAACAGAAAGGAAAAAAGTAACAGAATTTTATCTTTTCAAACAACCAAAATTCTTATTAGTTGTGCTTGTTCTGGCAATTATGATACTGAGTATGCCATTTATGGAATGGACAGTGATTTGGAACCAAAAAATGGTTTTGCCTGATTTTTTACATAAGATAGAACAGTGGATGAAGGAGAAAGAAGCTATTGCAATGAAAATGACAATTCAATTGATCACTGTACGAAGTAATTTCGATTTCATTGTAAACCTCGTTATGATTGCTGTAATACCTGCAATTGGCGAAGAATTAATGTTTCGTGGAGGTGTGCAACGATCGTTAAACAGGGCTTTTGAAAACCCAGATCTAGCTATTTGGTTATCGGCCATAATTTTCAGTGCCATCCATATGCAGTTTTATGGTTTTGTGCCACGTATGTTATTGGGTGCAGGTTTTGGCTACCTGTATTATTATAGCGGAAGCATCTGGTATGCCATGCTGGCGCACTTTATAAACAACGCCTATGCGGTTTGTGCAGCTTTTTATATGCAAAAACACCATATGCCACTTGATAAAGCTGATGAACCGATCGGTTTTCCATGGTATGGCTATTTAATTAGTGCAATAATTACCATAGCTTTGTTCAAAATTTTTAAAGATAGCGCAACACGTGAGCGAAAATTGGGTTAAAGTATATACCACCAGCGATGCCTTTGCGGCCGAGGTATTAAAACAGGGATTAACAGAAGCCGGAATTCCGGCAGTAACGATAAATAAACAGCTCTCGGCATATAATATTGGCGAAATAAATGTTTTGGTGAATAAGGTAGATTTCGATAAAGCCATAGAATACATCGTTGAAAACGAAATTGAATAGTGATGATGACCTTAAACCTTACACCCTTTACCTCTTACCTTAAATGAAAACCAGGGCAATAACCGCTTTCTTTTTTACCATTGTAATGCTTGGCTCTATCCTTCTGGGGAGCTACACTTTTACCATATTTTATCTTGTTTTAAGTGTTTTGGCTTTGTTTGAATTTTACAAGCTGATTAAAAACTCTGGCATCAGGCCAAACCGAAATATCGGTTTGGCAGCTGGCTCATTAGTGTTTTTAATGGCCGCTGGCTTACATTACCTTAAATACGATGTGAAGTATTTGCTGCTTTGTATCCCGTTAATTTTCTCAGTTTTTATCACAGAGTTATACAAAAAGAACAAAATTCCATTCGCCAACATCTCGTACACTTTTGTTGGCTTTGTTTATGTAACCATTCCATTCTGTTTTTTTCATGCTCTGGGCTTTTTGAAAAACTGGAACGAATATAACTTTCATCTTCCTCTAGCATTTTTGCTAATGCTTTGGGCAAACGATACAGGCGCCTACCTTTTTGGTGTAAAATACGGGAAACGTAAATTATTTGAGCGCCACTCGCCAAAGAAAAGCTGGGAAGGATTTTTCGGAGGGATGTTCACCAGTGTTTTGGTCGCTTTTGGTTTATCATTTCTGTTTACCGAAAGTCCAGCTTGGGTTTGGATCGGTATGGCTGTGTTGATTGCAAGCTTTGGTACGTTGGGCGATTTAGTAGAATCGATGCTTAAGCGCAGTTTAGATACGAAAGATAGCGGCGGTTTGTTACCGGGGCATGGAGGTTTGTTAGATCGTTTTGATGGATTGTTATTGTCTGCTCCTGTGGTTTATGCCTATCTGTATCTGATTTTGTATTAAAATTGACTTATCTATCGTCCTCGTTTGTAACGAGAATGAATGAGATCCACATTTGTAATGTGGTTATGCTATTAGCGATACAATCGCTATTCTCGCTAATCCTCGTTACAAACGAGGACTATGTTCAGTAGTAGCTATTACAACATAATACGCTCTTTCTATCTTTTCACCGGTTTTACTTTGTATCTGCTCTAATTTTTTGAGCGTATTTTTAATGGCAAACCCCGCTTTTTCTAATAGTTCTTTTACGGATTCTACATTGTAAAGTGTAAAACCATAGGGCGTAAACGGGAGATTTTTCATGAAATTTTTATCAGCAAAACATATAGTCAAAGTGCCGTCAGGTTTTAGTGTTCGCTTAATTTCGTTGAGGTATTCACTTGGATTTGTCCAAAAGTAGATTGTATTAACCGTAAAAATTTTATCAAAACGATCATCCTCAAATGGCAATGTAATGCCATCTGTTAGTTGAAAGTGAACCTTCCCTTTTGTTATGAAATCCTGATTGATCTTTTCAGCCTCGGCAATAATGGTTGCAGAAATATCAGCACCGAAATAATGGAGGTTTTCGGCTTGCGATAATAAGTGGGCAATATGCCCGCCGTTACCATGACCGATTTCCAAAACAGTTTCATCGCTTTGAAGGTTTAATGCCTCAATTGCAGAAGTAGTCATGCCGATATTATTGGTATGCATCATTTCACCTGTTTTAATGCCGTGTTCGCCTTCAGGGCAACCCAATTGTTTGGCAATATTTTTTAAGTCTTCTTCAGAAAGTTGCTGTTCCATAATCAAATTTAAAAATTTAGGCATTATGATTTTTACATCGTTTTGGCCAAAGCTTATAAGATTATTTAATCACTTGAACTGGCTTTTTATTTTCATCAATGGCCACAAAAGTAAAATCGCCATGAACGGCCAATTCTCTTCCTTCGGCATACATCTGTTCGATATAAATTTCTACATTAACCTTTAAACTGGTATTACCAACGTGGCTTACCTTACCGATAAGCTCTACAATTGAGCCTGCCGGAATTGGTTTCTTAAAATCTATCCTGTCGCTGCTTACGGTAACCATGATCTGACGGCTAAAACGGGTTGCAGTAATAAAAGCAACTTCGTCCATTAAATGCATGGCTGTTCCGCCGAAAAGGGTGTCGTAATGATTTGTTGTATTTGGGAAAACGGCTTTAAAAATGCTGGTTTTAGAATTTTCTATTCTTTCTTCTAGGGTCATGGGTTAAATATAGGTGCTGTAAAAAGCTTTGGCAACTTTCTGGTTATTTTTAGTAGAAAATTGCCAAAGTAAAAGGCTTGCGTATGAGAAATGGATACTGGAAGTGCAAAAATAAATGTGCTTTCAGTATTTCTGGCAATGCAATTAAGTGGTGAAATAACTAAAAAGATGTCATCCTGAGTTTGATGAAGGACAGTCTTTTTAATTATTTCACGATAAGGGTCTTCGACAAGCTCAGACTGACAACAATCGAATTCTTAACTTAATAGTATTGGTTTCTCCATGGCAAAATAGAATTAATTCACCTGAAGATCTGCCGCAAGTACCGCTTCGGCTTTACGCATTTCTTTTGCGGCTTCAACCATTTCTATTAGTGCCTTTTTGGTTTCGTCCCATCCACGGGTTTTTAAACCACAATCAGGGTTTACCCAGAGTTGCCCGGAGGGAATAACAGCCTTTGCTTTTTTGAGCAACTGAACCATTTCTTCCCTCTTCGGAACCCTTGGAGAGTGAATATCGTATACACCTGGGCCAATTTCGTTTGGATATTTAAAATCGGCAAATGCGTCTAATAATTCCATTTGCGAACGTGAGGTTTCGATGGTGATTACGTCGGCATCCATATCGGCAATGTTTTGGATGATATCGTTAAATTCCGAGTAACACATGTGTGTGTGGATCTGCGTATCATCTTTCACGCCGCTCGCTGAAATTTTAAAGGCTTTAACCGCCCAGTTCAGGTAAGTTTGCCAATCAGCTTTGCGCAATGGTAAACCTTCTCTAATGGCAGGCTCATCAATCTGAATGATTTTTATCCCTGCATTTTCCAGGTCGCAAACCTCATCACGGATGGCCAATGCAATTTGGGTACAGGTTTCTGATCTTGGTTGATCATTACGTACAAATGACCATTGTAAGATGGTTACAGGACCTGTGAGCATACCTTTCATATATTTCGAAGTAAGCGACTGTGCATAGGCCGTCCATTTTACCGTCATGGGTTTCGGACGCGAAACATCACCAAAAATGATCGGTGGTTTTACACAGCGTGAACCATAACTCTGTACCCAGCCATTTTTGGAGAAAGCAAAACCATCTAGCTGCTCACCGAAGTATTCAACCATATCGTTACGCTCAAATTCGCCATGAACCAAAACATCCAGATCGATTTCTTCCTGCCAGTTTACGGCTTTTGCGGTTTCTTTCGCAATAAGATCATCATATTCTTCAACTGTAAAAGTTCCATTTTTAAGCTTTGCTCTCCAGCTTCTTACTTCTGCCGTTTGCGGAAACGACCCGATGGTTGTGGTGGCGTAACTTGGCAGATTGAGTTCCTGTTGTTTAATTTTTCTGCTCGAAAATGGACTTAAACGTTCTGCATCCTGCTCTTTTAATCCTAAAACACGTTGTTTAACTTCAGGATTGTGGATGATTTTAGAAACTTTACGGTTAGCAATCGCGATCTTATTTTCCTCAAGTTTTTGCAGGGTAGATGCAGGGCTTTCGTTGGTGATCAGTTTTTTTAAGGTAGCTACCTCTGCAATTTTTTGTTTCGCATAGGCCAGCCACTGTTTAATTTCGGCCGAAAGGTTTTGCGCATTGGTTTCATTGTCTAAATCAACCGGTGAGTGGATTAGGGAACAAGATGGGGCGATCCACACCTTATCGAAGCCCCTTTTTTCTACAGCTTGATTAATGATTGAAGCAGATTTCTCGAAATCATTTTTCCAGATGTTTCTTCCGTCTACCAAACCTAACGAAAGGATGGTATCTTCTTTTAACGAAGCTAAAACATCCGTCAATTGACCTTCAGCTCGTACCAGGTCGATATGTAAAACATTTACCGGGAGTGATGTAGTTAGCGCTAAATTATTGCCCAAGCCCTCAAAATAAGTAGCCAAAACAATTTTTAACCTGGGAAAAGCTTTTCTGATCTCTTTATAGGCATATTCGTAAGCTTTCTTGTCTTTTTCGGTAAGGTCTAAAGTCAAAAAAGGTTCATCAAACTGAACATATTCTACATCCAAAGCATCCAAGCGGGATAATATCTCGATATAAACCGGAAGGAGATTTTTGATCAGATCGATCTTTTCAAAGCCAGCTTCCTTTTCTTTTCCCAATAAAAGGTAAGAAACAGGACCGATTAAAACGGGTTTGGTGGTAATGCCCAATTGTTTTGCCTCGTAAAACTCATCGATAATTTTTGTAGAGAAAAGTTTAAAAGGCTGGTCTTTGTAAAACTCAGGAACGATATAATGGTAATTGGTATCGAACCATTTGGTCATTTCCATCGCTACCAAATCCAATCCTTCTTTTTGATAACCTCTTGCCATAGCAAAATAGAGATCAAGCTCTGAATTTCCTTTTTTCAGGATCACTTCGTTGTACCTTTTCGGGATCGCGCCAAAAGTTAAAGAATGATCGAGCACGTGATCGTAAAAAGAAAAGTCATTCGAAGGAATGATATCAATTCCGGCTTCTTTTTGAAGGTTCCAGTTTTCGTGGCGAATGTTTTTTCCCACCTGAAGTACATTTTTGTACCCAGTTTTATCTGCCCAGTAATTTTCGCAGATTTTCTTTAATTCCCTTTGGCTACCTATTCGCGGATAGCCCAGATTTTGCGTTAGCATCTCTTTTAAAGATTAAGTAAATAAATCGTTTAAAAGCCCTTAAAGCAATATTTTATAATGTTTTTTTGTTAGAAATAAAAAAGGAAAGGTTAGCGCACACACAGCCTACTCATCAGCAAAAAGCTTAAAGCAAGCATATAAAATGGTTAATTTTATGGTGTACAATCAGACCTGACCAATTACTTTATAACGCGAAAGCACCGTCAATTCAATATAGGCAGGTCTCCTGACTTATTCCCGATCTTATCGCCTTCCCATCCCGGTAAACGGCACAGTGGCATGAATGATAAGACCGTTGTCTTTTTTAACAAAAGACAGAATTTACAGTTGCGCGACAGCTCGTGATTTGCACACGATTCCCTATTAATCCCGGTTGTATTCCGGGAACCTGTATCGGTTGATGAAAAATAAAGTTAAGAACTTACATCAGGACAAATGTATGGATTAGGATTTAAAACTTGTAACAAATTTACAGCAAGCCGTTTTTGGACCTTATTCTCTACTATATTTGATTACCTAACTAAACACCCTTATTATGATAAAAATCTACTTTAAAAGGCTTTGTATTGCTTTTTTAATGGTAAATAGCTGTGCGGTGCTGGCGCAGGAAGTGCCAACGCCAAAATCGCATTTTGGTTTTGATATCGGCGACGATTATCAATTGGCCAATTATACCCAAACAGAAGCTTATTTTAAGAAACTCGCGGCAAGTTCTGACCGCATTAAACTAGTTGATATTGGCAAAACCGAAGAAGGCAGAAGTCAATATATGTTGATTGTTTCTTCACCAGAAAACCTCAAGAAATTAGCGCGTTACAAGGAAATTTCGCAACAGCTGGCGCATGCAGAAATTACACCTGAGCAGGCAAAAGCATTAGCCCAGGAAGGTAAAGCAGTAGTTTGGATAGATGGTGGCTTGCATGCCAACGAGGTGGTGGGTGCGCATCAGCTGATCGAAACTGCTTATGAGTTTGCCTCCAGGAAAGACCCTGAAACCCTGCGTATTTTGGATAACGTAATCATTTTGTTTACCCATGCCAACCCTGATGGACAAGAATTGGTGAGCAATTGGTACATGAGAGAGAAAGACCCCAAAAAAAGAACAACCTCAGGTTTGCCTGTTTTGTACGAAAAGTACGCAGGTCACGATAACAACCGCGATTTCTTTATGTTAAACCTTAAAGAAACACAGAATATCGGTCGCCAGCTTTTTGTGGAATGGATTCCGCAGATTATGTATAACCACCATCAGGCTGGTCCGGCAGGAACCGTTGTTGCAGGCCCACCTTATCGCGATCCTTTCAATTATGTTTTCGACCCAACGCTGTTAACCAGTTTAGATGCCGTTGGCGCAGCCATGCACAACCGTATGAATGTAGAAAACAAACCTGGTTATACCCAACGTGGAGGATCGGTTTATTCTACCTGGTACAATGGCGGACTAAGAACCACAACATATTTTCATAATATGATTGGGCTCCTGACCGAAATTATCGGGAACCCTACACCTTCTGAAATTCCGTTAATTCCTTCGAGATTATTGCCGAACGGCGATTCGCCAAACCCGATTACCCCGAGGAAATGGTACTTTAAAAACTCGATTGACTATTCAGTATCGTTAAACTATGCCGTTTTAAATTACGCACAACGTTACCGTGACGAATTGTTGTACAACATTTACCAGATGGGCAGAAATTCGATAGAGCGTGGTAAAAAAGATACCTGGTCTTTTTCTCCTAAAAAAATAGAAGCCATTAATAATGCGGCAAAAGGTGAAAAAGGTGGCCCGATTGCTGGAGGTGATGATGATTTTGGCTCCCGGCGTCAGCTTAGCATGAAAGCTTTTGATACGGTGATGAAGGCTCCTGTAAACAGAGATCCGCGCGGATATATTTTAAGCGCCGATCAGCCGGATTTTAATTCTGCCGTTAAATTTTTAAACGCTTTGATCAGAACAGGTGTTGTGGTTCAAAAAGCAACCGCTTCATTTGCCGTTGCAGGAAAAAATTATCCTGCCGGAAGTTATATCGTAAAAACCGATCAGGCTTTTCGTCCGCATGTTTTAGATATGTTCGAACCGCAAGATCACCCAAATGATTTTAAATATGAAGGAGGCGCACCAATTCCGCCATATGATGCTGCCGGATGGACTTTAGCTTATTTAATGGATGTGAAATTTGATCGGATTCTGGATGATTTTTCAGGGCCGTTTGAGAAAAATCCTTACGGAGAACTATTAAAGCCGGATAATAAAGTACCTAACGGATCAAATTATGTATTAAGTGCAGCACAAAATGATTCCTATACTGCAGTGAACGACCTTTTGAAAAATAAAGTTGAAGTTTACCGTTCGACTGAAAATGGCGATTTTTATGTTTCTTCAGCAGGGAAATCAATATTGGAAAAAGCAAACATCAAACTGAAAAGTGCTGCCGCTCCAAAAGATAAAATTAAAATCTCTCCCAGAAAAATTGCCCTTTGGGATACCTATGGAGGTTCTATGGCCTCAGGGTGGGTGCGCTTTTTAATGGAGCAATACCATTATAACGCAACAGTAATTTATCCGCAGGATATAGATGCGGGGAACTTAAAATCTAAATACGATGTAATTGTTTTTGTAGGTGGCGCGATCCCATCGGTACAAGGAGGAGGGTTTGGAAACAGGTCTTTCGGACCAAAGGCAGAAGAAGTTCCTCAAGAGTTTAGAAACCGTTTGGGAAGGATTACTGCAGACAAATCGATCCCTGAATTAAAGAAATTTTTGGAAGCGGGGGGGAATATTGTAGCTATTGGCAGTAGCACCAATTTAGCTTACCATTTAAATCTTCCAGTTCGGAATGCAATGGTCGAAATCGTAAACGGAGAGGAAAAGAGATTACCCGCCGAAAAATATTATGTTCCCGGAAGCGTTTTAAATGTTGGTGTAGACACAACTTTGCCAACAACCTGGGGCATGGAAAAGGAAGCTGACGTATATTTTGACAATAGCCCCGTTTTTAAGCTCACAGGCGACGCCATTGTGGCTGGAAAGATTAAACCTTTAATGTGGTTCGAAAATGCCACTCCGCTGCGCAGCGGCTGGGCCTGGGGGCAGGCTTACCTGCAAGATGGTGTAACGGCCTTTGAAGCGAAGGTTGGTAAAGGCAAACTGCTTGCTTTTGGGCCAGAAATTGCTTTTCGAGCACAAACCCATGGCACTTTTAAGCTGATATTTAATCAGTTGTACAAGTAGTTACAGTAATTATAAATGAAAGCCACTATCCTAAACGATAGTGGCTTTTTACTTTAGCCTTACCATAGGCAAGTATAATCACCTTAATTTTGTGCTATGAAAGTAGAAATTTGGTCGGACGTAATGTGTCCGTTTTGCTATATCGGGAAAAGACATTTTGAACAGGCGATAGAAAAATTACCTTTCAAAAATGAAATTGAGGTGGATTGGAAGAGCTATCAGCTTAATCCAGAGTATCACAATACCAATAACGAATCGGTGTACGATTACCTTTCGCGGAGTAAGGGAATGCCAATAGAGCAAGCTAAGCAAATGACCAAACAGGTTGTGGATATGGCTGCAAATGCTGGTTTGAAGATAGATTTTGATACGAATATCCCTGCCAATACCTTCAACGCGCATCGTTTGATACATTTGGCGGCAAAACATAACCTTCAGGATTTAGCCGAAGAAAAACTGTTTGAAGCGCATTTCGTAAACAGTAAAAATATCGGTGAAACGAGTGTTTTGGTTGATCTTGCCGTAGAAATTGGCTTGGATAAAGATGAGGCCGAATCAGTTCTGAATGGAAATGAGTTTGCTGAAGCTGTTCGTTATGATATTTATGAAAGCCAGAATTTAGGAATCCGTGGTGTGCCTTATTTTGTAATGGACCGCAAGTACGGTGTTTCCGGTGCTCAGCCTGTTCAGGCTTTTACCGATGCGCTTACCCAAAGTTTTACGGAATGGAAAGACGCTCAGCCTAAAACTACACTGACTTCATTAAACAAAAATGATGATGCGGTTTGTGATGAGAATGGCTGTGAGATATAGATTTGTTTCCCGCAGATTAAGCTGATCAACGCAGATTTTTTCTGCGAAAGCCATTTTGATCTGCGGTTTTTACAGATTAGTCGTCACCTCGACTGGAGCGCAGCGCAATGGAGAGGTCTATTCAAAACGGTCGTCTTTCCCGCGCAGGCGGGAATCTTATATGCAACCTGCGACCCTACTAAGGCATTACGATTCCCAATCAAGTTGGGAATGACGATTCCTCTATACCTGCCACCATCACTTTTTGGTTCGGGAAGACAATAGCCCGGAATAAATGTTCGCATTAACCTATCATTCTTAACTACCGATTTTGATTCTTCAATGGCGTTAACAGATACTCTAAACCATTCACCCGAATTTCGAACATCGTAGCCAATAAATCGCCCAATTTCCCTTTTGGGAAGCCTTTATCCTTATACCAAAGCAAATAACTTTCGGGGATATTGCAGATCAGGTAACCTTTGTATTTTCCATAAGGCATTTGCATTTTCACTAAATCGAGCAATAAGGTTGGGTCCATGGTTAATCGATTAGTTCTAAAGTTTGAATTGCTTCTTCAACAGTACTTATGTTATCAAAAGCAATTCTTAATGTATTTTTTACTTCTTTTAAATTACACATACGTGGGTGGTTCTGCGCAAAAGTTAAAATCTTGGTAAAGGTATTCGAATCGAAATAAGTAGATTGTTTATCGCTTAAGAAATATCCGCGCAAACTATTTTTCTTAAAACTAATTTTCTCGAAACCCAATTTCTTGCCCAACCATTGCAAACGTACCACACTGAGCATGGTTTTTACCTGTGGCGGAACAGGACCGAAACGATCGGCCAAATGTTTTTCAAAAATGGCTAATTCCGCTTCATTATCGAGTTTAGAAAGCTCGGTATATAAATTGTAACGCTCGGTAATATTGGTAATGTATGCGTCAGGGATATATAGTTCCAAGTCGGTATCTACCTGCGTAAAGCCTACAAACGGACGGGCAGGTTCATTTTCGAACAGACCTTTAAACTCAGCTTCTTTTAATTCCTGGATGGCTTCATCCAATATCTTGTGGTACATCTCAAACCCGATTTCGGCAATAAAACCACTTTGTTCGGCGCCCAATAAATTACCACTTCCACGGATATCCAGATCGCGCATGGCCACGTTAAAGCCGCTTCCCAAGTCAGAAAACTCTTCAATGGCGCTTAAACGCTTCCGGGCTTCAGAAGTTAAAGTTGATAATGGCGGCGAAAGCAAATAACAGAAAGCTTTTTTGTTGCTCCTACCTACCCGGCCACGCATCTGATGCAAATCACTCAAACCAAACATGTGCGCATGGTTAATAATGATGGTATTGGCATTTGGAATATCTAAACCTGCTTCTATAATAGTTGTGGCTACCAGAACATCTTTTTCACCATTAATGAAATCGAGCATTACATCTTCGAGTTGATCGCCATCTAACTGCCCGTGCGCAATACCGATCCTCGCTTTTGGAACCAGTTTCTGGATCAATCCACCCAATTGCATCAGATCATTTACACGGTTATGGATAAAGAAAACCTGTCCGCCGCGGTCTAACTCGAACTGAACGGCCTCTTGAATCAGTTTATCGTTAAAAACATGTAACTCGGTACTCACTGGTTGCCGGTTTGGTGGCGGCGTACTGATGATGGATAAATCTCTTGCCCCCATTAAAGAAAAATGCAGTGTTCTCGGGATCGGAGTCGCGGTAAGTGTTAAAGTATCAACGTTTACCCTTACAGCTTTTAACCTTTCTTTTGCAGTAACGCCAAATTTCTGCTCTTCATCAATAATCATGATGCCGAGATCCTTAAACTTTACATCCTTGCTTAGCAAACGGTGTGTGCCGATTAATATATCAACCTTACCAGCTGCGGCTTCGGCAAGGGTATCTTTAATCTGTTTACTGGTTTTAAAACGGTTAATGTAATCAACCGTAACCGGGAAATCTTTTAAACGCGACGAAAAAGTTTTGAAATGTTGTAAAGCCAAAATTGTGGTAGGCACTAAAATAGCGGCCTGTTTACCTTCTGCTACTGCTTTAAATGCAGCACGTACTGCAATCTCTGTTTTTCCGAAACCAACATCACCACAAACCAAACGATCCATTGGATGTGGTGATTCCATATCCTTTTTCACGTCTTGGGTAGCCTTTAACTGATCGGGAGTGTCCTCATAAATAAAAGAAGCCTCCAGTTCAGTTTGTAAATAGCTATCTGGCGAAAATGCCGTTCCGGCCTGGGTTTTGCGCAAAGCATAAAGCTTGATCAAATCCCGGGCGATATCTTTAACTTTTTTTTTAGTAGTTTTTTTTAGCTTATCCCAGGCATCAGTACCCAGCTTATTCATCTTGGGTACTCCACTCTCTTTGCCACTGTATTTGGCAATGCGGTTTAACGAGTTGATGTTTACATAAAGCAGATCGTTATCCGCATAAATTAAACGGATCATCTCCTGGGTTTTACCATTTACCTCAACCTTTTCAAGCCCGGCATATTTGCCGATGCCATGATCGATGTGGGTAACATAATCGCCGGATTTTAGTTCTCGAAGATCTTTTAGAGTAATGGCCTGGCTTTTCTGATAGCCTTTTTTAAGCTTGTATTTATAGTAACGATCAAAAATCTGGTGATCGGTATAAAATGCCGTCTGGATCTGTGGATCTATAAAACCCTCGCGAAGCATGCTGTTAATTGGCGTAAACTTGGCCGTTTTATCAATATCCTCTAAAATAGCATATAACCGCTCGATCTGTTTTGGCGAATCGGTAAAAATAAAATTAACAATGCCGGCTTTTTCATTTTCCTTAAGGTTGTGAATGAGTAGATTGAAATCTTTATTGAATGAAGGTTGTGGCTTGGTTTCAAACTCAAAACGGTTATCCGTTTTATAAAAAAACTGCTTTCCAAATTCTATCAAAGGAAAATCCTGAAGATGATCACCCAACAATTTTTCGTCTGTAAAGGCAAACTTAGGGTCGATCCATTCAGGGTTTTGGGTTTTATCTGTTATAGATAAAGCTTTCCAAAGTTCAACGGCTTTTTTATAGCCAGCTTTAATAATATCAAGGGTAAACTCAACATCTTTAAACCAGAGCTGTGTATCCTGATCGATATAATCGAGGATGCTGATATTGCTTTCGGTCAAAAATTTCGCCTGAACGTTTGGCACAATTGTAAGCGACTTAACATCGGCAACCGAAAGCTGACTTTCAATTTCAAAGCTCCTGATGCTTTCTACCTCATCACCAAAAAACTCAATACGGTAAGGCAAATCAGATGAAAAAGAGAATATGTCTACAATACCGCCGCGGATAGAAAATTGGCCTGGTTCGTAAACAAAATCTCTTCTATCAAAATCGTAATCAATTAAAAATTCGTTGATAAAATCAATGCCCAACTTGGCGCCTAAACTAATTTCTAAAGTGTTTTTTTCTAAAGCAGAGCGGTCAATAACCTTTTCGGCGATGGCTTCGGGATAAGAAACCACAATTTTTCCGTATTCCGAATCGTGATTCAGTTCGTTCAAAACCTCCGCACGGGCCAAAACGTTGGCCGTATCTACTTGTGTAAAATCAAATGATTTGCGGTAAGAAGAAGGAAACAATAAAACCTGTTTATCCAAAACGCTTTCCAGGTCAGACTGAAAATAAGCAGCTTCTTCTCTATCCGGTAGAACGAACAGTAGGGGTTTATGTAATATAAAGTAAGAAGACAGGGCAACAATAGCATCGGCCGAACCCACCAATCCCTTTAATTGTATCTTTGGGTTTTTGCTGCTGTTCAACGCTTTGGTAAATTGGGTTACCCTATCGTCGGTTTTGTAT
>NZ_JBFTRT010000027.1:0-18426 GCF_056399685.1 Pedobacter sp. 01N416 | reverse complement strand
ACATACAGGTTGGGTTCTACAAAAGTTCTGCCCGAAAATTGCTCATAAGCATACGTATACAAAAGCGTTTGGATTAAAGCTTTGTTGATATGTTTGCCATCAGAATTGAATAATTCCGGGATGTCTTTAAAGGTTAACTTATCACTTCCTGTTTTGTAATCAATAATTTTAGTTACCCCATCTTTTACATCAACGCGGTCTATAAAACCAAATATTTTAACGCTGGCTTCTCTTCCTTTAAGCGGGAAACTGATTTCGGCTTCTACTTTTTGCTCTAGGCTAATGATCGTAAATGGCGTTTGTGCTTCATCCTGATTTAAAATGATGTTTACATAGGCATCAACAATCGATAAAATTACCTTTTGCATACCCTTATATTCCATCACTGTATCGGGATTTTTAAACATCACGGCATTAAAACCTTTTTGTATCAAAGTGGGAATCTGTTTCCGTTTCTCTTTAATCCGCTCTGCAGTAATTTCAGCCGACCTTAAATCCTCGTAAAAATACTCCATCACTTTGTGTAAAATCGAACCTATTTCGTTGGCTTCTACTACAGCGCTTACTTCTTTAGGCTCTTTAATGCCTGCAATGTAATTGAAAAAGAAATCTATCGGGTTAGAGATATACTGGGTAAGTGCCGATGGCGAAAGTACCTTCTTTTTATCGAGGTATTTCTGAAGTGTTTCCTGGATAAAGGCATTATTGGTTTTCTCGATCTTTACTTCCTTAAAAGGCTCGGTTTTTACCTCCAGATTAAGCTCATTATATGCAAAATCGAAACCGCTTTCGTATTCAAGCTGCTTTAAGATTCTGCTGGCTTCGCCTGAAGTAGACTCGTCGGTTAAGCTATTATAGACAAAATTGATATTCTTTGCTCTTTGTAATAGACGGTATACCATATAAGAGGAAATGGCATCAAGATTTTCAAGAACCGGAAGGCCGTAAACACGACGTATAGAATCGGGAATAAAACTATTACCAATGGATGATTTTGGAATAATGCCTTCGTTGAAGCCCAAAATTACCACTTTATCGAAATTTAAGTTTCGGGTTTCGAGTAATCCCATTACTTGTATCCCATTCAGCGGATCGCCTGAAAGTGGTACCGCAATGGCCTGCAGCGATTTTTGAACAAGGTAAATTACAAAAGGGATTTCCTCTTTACCGATGTGGTTGCTAAAAGTATCGTGTAGCCTATTTAATTCCTGAATGGTTTTTACAAACAGTTCTGCATCGATTTTTTTTAATGTTTTCGCATTCGATAATCTTGTTAACACATAATCCAATACATCGAGTAAATTGGTTACTACATGCTGCGGATCGTCGATTTTTTTATAAAAAGTTTCAAACAGCCCACTTTGGCGTAATAAGCGTTTATGGTCGATCTCCACTTGGTTTTCTTCCAATAATGCGGTTAAAATTTTATCCCGCATTCTTTGGGTAAGGCCTGTTAACGGATGGGTTAAAAAAGCTTCTACATTTTTGTAGCTTACTTTATCCCGCTGTAAAACCTCCAACTGACTGCCCAACCATAAATCGACCAAACCAAAAATGCTTGAGGTTGACAGCGCAAAACCCATCGTTACATTAAGATCGATTTCTTTTCCGTTAAATGTAGTTGGAATCGTCTGTAAAGTTGGGATCAACAGACTCTCATCTGCCAAAACCACCACTGTTTTGCCAATAATTTCAGTAGCTGTATAATCTTCTTCTAAAATATTATTCAGGATTTTGGCCTGTGCGGATTGCCCCTGAACTTTGAAAACCTTCACATGGTGTTCTGCAGATTTCATTAAACTTTCGTGGTCGGCAAATACATTTTTTAAACCCAGTTGGTTCATGTTTTTGCGTAAAAACAAACCTGCTTCCTGCGATATATCATCTAAATAATAAGTATCAGCATCAAAATAAAACAAT
Organism: Pedobacter sp. 01N416; assembly: GCF_056399685.1. Lineage (NCBI taxonomy): Bacteria > Pseudomonadati > Bacteroidota > Sphingobacteriia > Sphingobacteriales > Sphingobacteriaceae > Pedobacter > Pedobacter sp. 01N416. The sequence continues at coordinate 16,506 of NZ_JBFTRT010000027.1, read as the reverse complement.
GTTTTGTCGGCTTCTTGTAGCTGGGTAAATATTTTAGCTTCGGCGCTACTCAAAGCATTAAAACCTACAAAAATGATCTTGCCCTTATCAAAATTCGAAATAAACTGCTGGTGATCTGTAATGTTATCGGCAAGGTGGCGATAAACAGAGCCATTGGTTAAATATCCCTGTTCTTTAAGCGTTGAGTGGAATTTATGGTAAAGCTTGGGCATCCTGCGCCACATCCTGATGAACAGTTCCTGTTGTTTTTTGTGTTTTCCTTCAGAATAGGATGTCCAGAACTGGGAAAGAAATTCGTACTGCTCTGGACTTAAATAATCGAAATCTTTATTGATGACTGAAATATCTTCCAGATCGCGGTATAGTTTCTCTGCATCAACCAGGTCAGCATCAATCTGGTTAAAATCACTTAAGATGATCTTGGCCAATGGAAAAAACTTATGGCTCGAAATGCTTTCCAGCTGCTCTTCGGCAAGCAGTTGGTTATAAATACGGTGTAAAGTAAAAAACTGGAGGTAAAAATCGGCTATTTTATAACTGGTAGAACTGGCGAAAAATTCTTGTATGGTAAAAAATGAGGGACTGAAAAAAGGCTTGCCAATGATATCGGCGAAGTGTTTCTGTAAATAGGCTGATGGCCGTTTGTTGTTAAAAACAATGGCACAGTTTTCAAGCTGATTTCCAAATCTGGTAACTAAATCTTCGGCAACTTCCTGTAAAAATGGTTTCATGTTAGGTTAAAAGATTAGATTTAATACAGAACTGTACCCAGTCCAAATTCCTGTGCAGTGTGTACAATATTTAATTTTTTTATTGCTGGTTATTTGCAAATTGCCACGCACTGCGTAGCAGATTGATACATTTTTCCTTGATAATGCCCTGCAAAACCAGATTGCTTGTATAATCATTCACCTCTTTTGAAGTACTGGCACTGGCCAGGATATCATGTAACAACGAACCTTTTCTTCCTGATTTTTCAATATTGACCAAATGCTTTAAATGTTTGTCTTCTGAAGGAATATATAACTCTGATAAGCGGGTTGTGGTTGGATAACTATTTAAATTGATAAAATTCGAATCCGCTGATTTACTTTCGACCGGGACATTATCTACGATTTCGTATACCCCGTTTTCATCAAACTGCTCATCGAAAGTGAAATTAATTACATCGCCCATATTGGACAATTTTAGCTCTTTTTTTGCCATCGTGGCGATGTACAAATAATCTTTTGAACGTGTGGTAGCCACATAAAGCATATTCAATGCATCCATATTATTATAAAGCAACTCTTCATAATATGCCTTTGCAATGGCCGAATCGGCCAGGGCTTCATTGTATTTTAAAGGAATCCCTTTAAGTTCCTTGTAAACCGTTTCTTCAGAAGATACCCAAAACGTACCATTTGGTTTTCCTTTAATTTCCCAGTTGCAAAATGGTACGAAAACAGCCCTAAAGGCCAGTCCTTTAGATTTATGTATGGTGATGATCTGTATGGCATCTGCGCCTTCTGGCGAGGGTAGTGATTTTTTGATACCATCTTCTTCCCACCAGGTTAAAAAGGAAATAATACCTTTTTCACCAAGCTTACCGGCAGAAGCGGTGAGATCCCTAAAAGCCAACAAGTAGGGTAAATTGGCGGTCAGGTTTTTTAGCCCATAACTCTCAATTAAAATCTCAACCAGTTCAGGCAGGGGGAGCTGTAACCAGCTTTGCCAGTTCTCGCACAAAGCTACGGGTAAAACTTCGGAGAGTGTGTTTAAAGGTTTATTGTTAAGGTTTAAATAATAATTGGCATTGATCTCTTTCTCGTGCAAGGAAAAATATAGCGCAATACAATTGGCTTTATATAATGCTGTTTGCGATTCTAAACCAATGAGCACTTTCAAGGTATTGATGATGAGCTGTATAGCCGAGTTGTTCGAAATCAATAAAGCATCGCCCGATAAAACCGGTAAGTTATGCCCCATTAATTTTTTAACCGTCAGTAAGGCTTCACTATTCGAACGAACCAAAATGGCAATATCCTTTAGGGCATACTGCTGCTGGTTTTTGAGATGATTTATTTCTTCAACAATATCGTCTAAAGCAATGTCCCTGAAAACGGTTTCGGTAAAACGGGCTTCATTAGGTGCATGATCTTTGCCGAACTTTTTAATTTTGATGGTTCCACCTTTTAAGGTATTGGTGGCAAAGTTTTGGGTTGAGCCACTATAAATATCGGTAATAATCTGTTGGTAATGCTGTTCCTGCCACCATTTAGAGATGCTTTCAGGTTTGGTTGCCAGATTTTCGTTCAGTTCGTTCTGCAGGGTTAAAGGGATAGCTTTGTAAAGGAAATTGTTAAAAGTGATGATATTCTCGGCACTTCTATAATTTTCTTCCAAACTTTCCTCCAATACATTTTCTGCACCAACATCTAACTTGGCATGTTTATGCAGGATGTTCCAATCGCCATTACGCCAACGGTAAATAGATTGTTTGGTATCGCCAACAATCAGGTGATCGATCAGATCTTCGCTCGGCGTAGCCATCGCATTTGTTAAGAGCGATTTAAAACTTCCCCATTGGCTGGTGGAGGTATCCTGAAATTCGTCGAATAAGAAATTACGGTAGCGGTTACCCACTTTTTCCCAGATAAAAGAAGGGTTATCGCCTGCATCTTCGGTAATTCCGGAGATCAGTTTTTGTGCATCGCTAATGAGCAGATTGTCATTTTCTGCCCGGTACTCTTTCAATAATACGGCAATTTCCTGCATCAACCTTAAATAGTAAAGATTTTTATTAAAAGCGATGGCGAGGCTATAATTTGGTAAATGTGCTAAATAATGCGTTTTTAATTTCTGGAGGATCGGATTTACCGTATCGTAAGCCTCCGGAAAATTTGCATTTTTTTGAAACCACTCATCGGGTTCGTCGATTAAATTGAATAGTGGTTCTATCTTAGAAAAATCGCCTCTTGCAACCAGGATAATTTTAGCCAGCGGGCTACGCGATTTCCCTTTGAGATGTTCGGCTTCTACACCGATTACATTCAGGGCTTCATTCGCTTCGGTTGCCAGAGAAATCAGTTCCTCTTCAAAGGTCTTGATTTCTGTTTTGGTAACATCTATGTATTTTTTAAATAATTCGTCGACGTTTTCTAAACCAAGGGTGCTTACCGCATCTTCAAAGATCTGGAAACGTTCGGAAAATATTTCGCCAATTAAATTATAAAGTTCGAATTTATAGTTCCAGCTTTTATTGTCACTAATGCGTTCGATAGCCAGATCGATGATCCATTGTAAGAGCTGTTTATTATGGTCTAAAGCTTCGTCTAGTTTATTTACGAGATCATCCTTTACCTTGTCATAATTCATTTCTAAATTATAATCGGCATTTAGGCCAAGCTCGAAAGCAAAACCACGGATTACTTTTTGCACAAAACCATCAATCGTACTTACTGAAAAACGGCTGTAATCGTGCAAAATTTTCCGGTAAATCTTATCTGCTTTAAACTGTAATTCTTGCGGACTTAATATTGGATAGGCGAGTAAAATAAGTTTCCGATAGTCTTCGATTTTTTTCGATGGATTGCCCTTTGCCAATCCTAACAATACCTCCAGAATCCTGGTTTTCATTTCTTCGGTCGCCTTATTGGTAAAGGTCACCGCTAAAATTTCGCGGTATTTGTTCTCTCCACTGAAAAGTAGCGTAAGGTAGTGTGCAGTTAAACTGAACGTTTTACCGGAACCTGCAGAGGCCTGAAGAATTTTGAGGGGTTGGGGCATAATATGATTTCTCTCGAATTTTAAACTTACAACAATTTAAAATTTTCCCGAAATCATGATATCAACAATTCTACCGCTATTAGGATTTTTTACTTTTTCTTTTATTCAATGTCTTATGGCTGATCCTTGCAGGGCGTTCGGCCATTTCGATTGGCAGGCCAAGCAGATCGCGGATTACAACCGAGGCGCAGGCACCGCCAAATGCCGCAGGCAGGTAAGAAACTGTGCCATAAGCGGAGCGCTTGAAATTACTCCCATCAGTCATGATCATCGAGTTTTTGTCCATTTCTTCTGTTGAGAAAACAGCCTTTATTTTGCTGGCATTTGCAAGTTTGTTTAACCTTTTACGAACATAACTCGCAAAAACGCATTGATAAGTGTCAGGAAGTAATGTAATCCTTATTCTGGTAGGATCCATTTTGCCACCAGCACCCATTGAGCTAACAATAGGGATATTCTTTTCAAGAGCAGTTCCTAATAAAGTGATTTTTGGCATTACACTGTCGATGCAATCCATAATGTAATCAAAGCCAGATTCTAAAATTTCCCTGCATTTTTCAGGACTAAGAAAAGTATTTACCACATGAAGTTTTAGTTCGGGATTAATGGCCAATAAACGCTCTTGCATTATTTCGGCTTTGCTCACACCATGATTGGTCGCCAAAGCAGGTAGCTGCCTGTTGCGGTTGGTCGGGTCAACTACATCACCATCAACAATGGTCATTTCGCCAATGCCCGAACGGCAGATAAACTCGGCAGCAAAAGAGCCTACACCACCCAAACCGATCACCAAAACATGTTTCGATTGGAGTTTATCTATTCCATCATTCCCAACAAGGAGGGCAGAGCGCGAAAGCCAGCTAACATCAGACATATATTTACTATTTTACCACAGATGAAAAAGATGAACACAGATGTTTATTTATCTGTGCTAATCTGTGGTTATTTCTTTAAAATCAATTTATTCCAGTCTGCAAAAATACGAGCTTTAAGCTCATCAATGCTACATTTTTTTAAAATGGCTGTGGCTTGGTAAATTTCTTCAATTGAGATATCCGAATCATCAGTTTCCAGGAAAAATTGATCGGTACTTTGAATCAGCTTAGCTGCGCCCGAATTTTCTTTTAAAGCAGTTATTCCAAAGGAAAGAAGGAAACCTTTGTCCATTAGCTGTTGGCCAAGCTGCTCATTTTTGTTAAAACCATGGATAATCATCGGTACTTTAACTTTTAATCGTTCTTTAATTGCAATTAACTCTGAAAAGCATTTAACACAATGTAAAATCAATGGTTTATTAATTTTTTCTGCCAATTCGATTTGTTTTTCTAAGATTATGGTCTGATTTTCCAGGTTTTCACCCCTCAACCGATCTAAACCACACTCTCCAATCTGTTTCACATTTGTTTGATTGGCGACAACACTTAGATATTTCATCTGTAGTTCGAGGTGATCAATTTTAGCAAACCAGGGATGCAGCCCAACAGAAATTGCCTTGATTTTAGGCATTGCTAAAAAGATATCGCTGGTTAACGACAAACTTTGAATGCTGGTTACCCCAGGTTGGGTGGCAACTTTGTGGGTATGTATGTCTAAAAAATCCATTGGAAAACAAAGATATGTAAAATGAAGATGGAGAATTGGAGATGGATAATGTAAAATTCATATTTGATTAAACCTCCGTTCTTAATCCTTTCGATTCTACGGACTGTTTCCGCTCTGTAAAGAATTTGCAAATAATCCATTGTAATACTAGACTTTATTACATTTGCTATTATTCATCGAAAATCATGAAAAAATTAATCATTTTATTAACTGCTGCGTTGATTTCGACAGCGGCGTTTAGTCAGGCGAAAAAAGAAGGTGTTCATATCTATAACCCAAAAGCAGACGCTAAAGCTGAAATTGCTGCTGCGGTTGCAAAAGCAGCCAAAGAAAATAAACATGTTTTGTTACAGGTTGGTGGTAATTGGTGCAGCTGGTGTATTGCATTCCATAATTTGGTTGACAGCACAGCAACGCTAAAAAAATACATTAACGATAATTTTGAAACCGTTCTGGTTAATTACAGTCCTGAGAATAAAAACGAAACTGTTTTAGCCAGCTTAGGCTACCCTCAACGTTTTGGTTTTCCGGTATTTTTAATTCTGGATGGGAAAGGCAAAGTATTGCACATCGAAAATTCTTCTTACTTAGAAACCGAAGAAATTGGCGCTAATGGTAAAAAGAAAGTTGGGCATGATGTAAAGAAAATCACTTCATTTTTAAAAGGATGGACAACCACCGCGGTTAATCCCGAAACTTATAAGCCGAAGGCCAAATAGAGGTTTAAGGCAGAGGGTGTAAGGTTTAAGACCCAACGACAATAGCCGGAGCCTAAAAAAGTAAAAAAGCCGTTCTGATATAAAATCGGGGTGGCTTTTTTTGTTAATCGTCTAAATCATCTTCATCTAGTTCATCATCGAGGTTTAACTCATAAGAAGCCCTCGATGCTTCGTCGGCTTGTTCCAACAGATCTTTATCATGTTCAATGCTGGTGTCGTCGCCATTAATTTCGTTGATATTTTCAACATCATCCTCTCTGCGTAAAGCATCATTCGGATCGTTTGAATAATTGTCATCTTCTGGATCTATCATAACATTAAGGTTTTATATTAGATAATCGTTTTGAAAGCGAAATTGTTTTAGGAAAGCTAAAAGACTAAAGCTATAAATAGAGGCCCTGAAATAAATCCGATAGCTATCGGATCAGGGCGACGACATGGCTGAAGCTAATGCGGAATATTAACCCACTTCTCAGTGGCAAAAGATTCTTCGCTGCGCTCAGAATGACAAAATATTTATTCTTTATGTATTTTGTATCTCGGTTGTCAACAATTAAAGGCCATCTCCAAATTTATAAAACGGCGCCACGCCTACAGGCAACTTTCCTGTTGGTGCCAATCTGTTATTAATTACAGCAGCAGCTGAAATTTGCATATAATCTTCTTTTTGATAGGCAACAACCAAACCTTTACTGTTTTCTAAACCCGATAAACCAGCCAGATTATATGGATTTGCAAAGAGCGCAAAAACAGCATTCTTTGCCGATAATTCTTTAATAAAATTCTTTACACCTGCATTTAGCGGAATATTATTGGCTGGTCTTGCACGACTATCGTGAATACCCACAATCACCTGGTCGAATGCGCCGATTTCGCGGGCGATGTTGGAAATCTGAGTAGCACTGGCATCTTTATCCAGCACATAATAAACAGAGTTATAATAACCTTTCGAAACCTCTTTTTGGAAAGTGGTAACCGAAGGTACACCAATACTGATAATGGCCGTTCTTCTGATCGGGATGAGGCGCTTGATATAATCTTTACCTTTTAACAGCGTTACCGATGCATTTGCCAGCTCTTGCACCAAAGCATTGCTCGACTTGCGGTTTACACCTGTAATAACACCTTGGGTTACAATCGTATCGCGTTTGGCCAGGCCTGCCCAGTATTTTGCAGTCAATATTTTACGCACACTCTGGTCTATTTCGTCCATACTTACACGATCCTGCCTTACGGCTTTACGCACCAATTTAATGGCCCTGTCGCTGTTTTCAGATAGCTCAATAATATCGTTTCCGGCAATGATACCCATTAAATCAGCTTCACCATCTTTGAAATATTTTACCACGCCTTTCATATCCATCGCGTCAGAAATAATCAAACCTTTAAAACCTAATTTCTGCTTCAAAATACCCGTAACAATCGGTTTAGATAGGGTAGAAGGTAGGTTTGGTGTAGCATCTAACGATGGGATGTTCATGTGGGCAATCATCACCCCCGATGCGCCTTGTTTAATCAGCTCTTTAAAAGGATACATCTCCAATGTATCTAACCGTGTAGCAGAGAAAGTAAGCTGTGGTAAATCGTAGTGCGAATCTACATCGGTATCGCCATGACCAGGGAAATGTTTCAACGTAGTTAATAAACCGCCATCCTGCATACCTTTCATATAAGCGGCAACCTTAGTGGTTACGTTATATTTATTTTCGCCGAAAGAACGGTAATTGATTACGGGGTTTTTGGGGTTGTTATTGATATCGGCGTCAGGAGCTAAATTCATCTGCATCCCCATGCGCTTGTAATCTTTAGCCACTTCAAGGCCCATTTTATACAATAATTCTTTGTTTTGGATGGCACCCAAAGTCATTTGATAAGGATAAGAAATGGTACTATCCAAACGCATGCCCAGGCCCCATTCACCATCATTTGCCACTATTAATGGCACCCGACTCAGTTTTTGATAAGCGTTTGTGGCTAAAACCTGTCGACCAGGGCCTCCCTGAAAAAAGATAACCCCCCCCAATTGTTCTTTTTTAATTACCTGACCAACTGAATCTGTATATTTTTTACCCAGATTGGTATGCGCTCTAACAAAGAACATCTGTGCAATACGCTCTCTGCGGTTAAGTTTGTTAAAAACCGAATCTACCCATTTAGGTTGATTGGCCAATAATTCTAAGTAGGTTTTCTGTTGTGCGCTTGCCGAAAATGCAGCGCCACAAAAGGCAATGAGTAGAAATAAGTTTTTTTTCACGTGTTTTGTTGTATCTGCTGCCGCTAAATTAGTAATCAAAAGGCGAATTAAACAAAAACCAATCCAAGTAATCGATTTAATACAATATGTTGTAAGCCCGTTGTTTTCTAGGTGCTGTATAGATTACAAATATTGATCTCTCCTATTTATACATTCCTTTGCCTTCAATGAAATCGATCACTTTATCGGGCAGGAAAAACTGAACATTCTTTTTCTCTTTAATGGCTTTGCGGATAAAAGTTGACGAAATTTCCATTAAAGGGGTTTTGGTAAAAGTGATGGAAGGATGATTTTCCCATTCGCTTACATTCGCCTCTGGGCGTGGGTAAACATAAATCTGATAGTTTTTTAAAAGTACCTCGTAGTTTTTCCATTTTTTGAATGATACCAGATTATCGGCGCCCATAATCAACACAAATTCCTTTTCAGGATATTTTTCGTGTAAGTAGGTGAGCGTATCGATAGTGTATGATGGTTGAGGTAGCGAAAATTCAATATCGCTCACACGGATATGCTCTGCATTTTCTGTCGCCAGTTTGGCCATTTCCAAACGGTCGTACATATTGGTTAAGCCACTTTTATCTTTTAGCGGATTATGTGGCGAAACTACCAACCATACTTCATCAAGCTCGGTATGGTTAGCCATGTAATTGGCAATAATTAAGTGCCCGGTATGGATGGGGTTGTATGAACCAAAGAAAAGACCAGTTTTTAGTTTATAGTTTTCAGTTGACATTTTTCAGTTCGCTACATTAATTGATGAACAGTTTAAGCAACACCATACTTCTCTGGATTATTGATCATGTGATTTAACAATTTTCCAACTTCGTCGCTTTGCAATGTTAATTTTTCGTGTTGCTCTTTATCAAGATATTTACACTCAAAAGCAAACTTTAACCAGCCTTTCGTCTCACTATTCTCCATATCACTGTCCGAAAGCTTACTGATGAAATGGGCTTTATATCTTCGTTTCCTATAAGCTTCAACTAAACAAATATTTGTAGATCGCGAAGACCTTCTAATCTGATCTGTTAATGAGTACATTTCGTCTTTTGGAAAAGACTTGCTGAGTTCGAAAATATTCATGGCCAACTCAAATGACTTCTTGTAAACTAATAGATCAGAAAAATCGTCCATAATGTGACTTTAAGATTTAACCAAACAATATTTTAAAGCACCCAAAACTGAGAATTGGAAACTATAAACTGCTAACTTTTTAAAAAATCTCCGACCAACTGCTCTGCTTCTGCACAAGCTGTAGCCAGATCGTAATTTTTTAAAATCACATCAAACTTATCTGCATAAAGCAGTTCTTTTTCAGCTTTGATAAAACGTTCCTGTAATTTTTCCGGACTATCTGTTCCGCGACCGCTTAAACGTTCTTTTAAAACATCTAATGATGGTGGCTGAACAAAAATGGCCAAGGCATCTTCTTCATATTTTCTTTTCAAACGGATACCGCCTTCTACATCAATATCAAAAATAACATGTTTGCCTTCATTCCAGATGCGTTCGATCTCTGAGCGTAAGGTGCCATAAAAAGTTCCGTTATAAACCTCTTCAAATTCCACAAATTCCTGGCGGGCAACTTTGTGCAAAAACTCTTCTTTACTAATAAAATAGTAATCGTTTTCATGTGTTTCAGCGCCTCTCAATTCGCGGGTGGTTGCAGAAATAGAAAAGCTCAGCTCAGGAAATTTCGTTAATAAATGGTGTACTATAGTGGTTTTACCTGCTCCTGATGGTGCCGAAAATATGATTAATTTGCCTTGTTTCATTTTGTAAGCTGAAAGCAAAAAGCTGAAAGACCAAAGCTGCTTTATGCTTTAGTCTTTAGTCTTTCTCCTTATAATACGTTTAATAACTGTTCTTTTATCTTTTCTAATTCTTCTTTCATACCTACAACAAATTGTTGCATCTGGGCGTCATTTGCTTTAGCGCCCATGGTATTAATTTCTCTTCCTATTTCCTGAGAAATGAAGCCCATTTTTTTACCGTTTGCTTCTTTGCTTGCTAAAGTTTGCAAGAAATAATCGCAATGGCTTTTTAAACGTGTTTTCTCCTCGGTAATGTCTATTTTATCAATGTAGTAGATCAATTCCTGCTCGAAACGGTTCTGATCGATATTTACTTTGCCTACAGCATCATCTAAAAACTGGGTAAATTTATCGCGGATTGCGGTAATTCTTTTTGGTTCTAATTCCTCAACAGATTTGAAATAAGAAAGGATATTTTTAATTCTCAGTTCTAAATCGGCCTTTAAAACTGAGCCTTCATCTTCTCTGAATTTATTGAAATTGGCCAAAGCCGAGGTGAAAATCTGAAATAAATGGTTCCACTCATCCTCACTTACACTTTCTTCCTTGTAACTGATTACATCAGGAAAAGTTAATGCTGTTTGCAATAAGTTACTGCTATCAGCACCCAATTCGTTGTTAACGGCAATAAGCTGTTTGTAGTAGTGGCTTAATAAGGCCGTATTGATGGTAGCACCCGTAACTTCACCATTGGTACGTTCTACATTGATGCTTAAACTTACTTTTCCTCTTTCGATGTCTTTACTGCAGATGTTGCGCAGGATCAGCTCTTTATCAGAAAAAGCTTTAGGATATTTTAAATTCAGCTCCAGGAATTTACTGTTGAGCGATTTGATTTCGACACTATACTTTGCATTTGCATAATCGGCTGTTGCTAAGCCGTATCCTGTCATGGATTTTATCATGCGCAAAGATAGGGTTTTAAGCCGAAAGGAGAAATAATAATGGGCAAGGAGTCAGAGTTGTAGCATACCGGCATAAAATACCTTTATATTTAGAAAACTAGCGTTCAGTATTTCTTCGGGGATTGCAGCCCCGCTTTGCGCTTTACTTTGTTACACTACGTGCTCGCTGCAATCGGGTTTATGTACAATGTGGAGTAGTTTTTGGCAGGGGTCTGTTACCTACAAGGTGCAGAACCTTTGTTCCTAAACCTGATGTTCACGGACAGTAGGACTGCTTTAGCCAAAAGTACCGAATCCCTCATTTCAAATAAAGATTAAGTTATTTTATTAACAGTGCTAAAATTGCGTTGAAAGTTTTTTCCTTTAACATTCCCAGATCATCGGCAACCAGTCCCTTCGCCTCAATGGCTTCTCCAAATACTGTTCTAATCATCCCGGGGTTAAGTAAAAGTGGGTTCGTTCGGGGTAAATGTTCTTTACTGTTCAATATCGCAAAAGGTAAAATCGGTGTTTGGGTTTCTATCGCCAGGCGAAACGCGCCATCATAAAATGGATTTAAAGGCTTGTTTGATTTGTTCATTGTCCCTTCGGGAAAAATCAGGATCGATTGTCCATCGGCAAGGTCTTTTCTCAGTTCGGCTACAGAATGGTCTCGGCTTTCTCTGCTACTTCGATCAATCATCACCACCAAACGTTTGTAAATCCATCCAAATACCGGGATTTTAAGCATTTCGATCTTTCCCAGTGGGCTAAAGGCCTGTGGAATGCAGATTACAATGGCGACAGCATCTAAAAATGAACTGTGATTGCCTACGTAGATGTAAGCCCGCGAAGTGTCAATTTTTTCTCCGCCGGCAGAAAACCATAGAAAAGTGAAAAGACTAAAAGCCCATGCCCAGAATTTTAAAAAATAGAATGAAATTTTTCTTCCTGTTTTTTCCTTAAAAATACCTGTACTGATCAGAATAAAGGGGCAAACAATAAGCATGAGTATAAAAAATACAATTGCCGAATAGAGTAAATAAAATCCACTCATTAGTTTTCTCATGTTTATTAACGTTTATTTAACAGTTTTCAAGTTTAACAAATGTTAATTTTACAAAAATATTGGTAGATAAGAAAGTATTTTTTACTCCTTTCGTAAGGAAGATAATGGAGTTTTCTTGTTGGGATGTAACAATTAGGGCAGAAACAAACAACAAAACCGATATGCTGTTAAAATAGATAACTAATTTGCGCTACCAGATAATTTAACTTGCCATTTGATGCGATGAAGCATTTAAAAATTATTCTTCTATTGACCATCTTAACACAGGGCTTAAAAACAAAGGCTCAGGATTTTGTGCTGAAAGGTGTAGTAATTGAAAAAGGCTCAAATGTGCGGATTGCTTTAGCTGTGGTTACCAACATGCGCAGTAAAATGGGCGCCACAAGTAACGATATTGGTATGTTTCAGTTAAGTGCCCGTACTGGCGATACATTGTTGATTCAAAAAAGAAACCTGAATGAGCAAAAAGTAGTCGTTAAAACAGATGATGACCTGGTTGTTTATTTGATCAGAGGAAGTACTATGCTAGAGGAGGTTACAGTTAAAGGGCAGACCAAGAAGCAGGAAATGGAAAGCATAAAAAGCGATCTGAAACGAAATGGTTCATTTTATGCAGGTAAACCGCCTTTAATTTTGTTAAACCCTTTTGGTGGGAATCCGATAACATTTTTTTATGAGCTTTTTGGCAAAACGCCTGCAAGAGCGCGTAATTTTAACCGTTATTATAAAAAGGAGCTAAGTTTAATCGAGGTAGATAAGTTTTTTAATAAAAATTTAGTTTTAAATAATACTACCTTAACTGGAAAAGATCTGGACAAATTTTTGCTGGATTATTACCCGACACGCAGCATGACCATTAATTGGAGCAATTACGATGCTGTTAAATACATCAAAGAATCGGCTAAAAAATATACCGATACTTTGAAACATACAAATAACACACCATGAAAAACTTTAAATTTGGCATTATACTCTTCGTTTTTACCTCAATCAGCTTCTTCGCAAAGGCACAGGATTTTATTGTCAAAGGTGTGGTGATCGAAAAAGGTTCGAATATCAGGATTGCCTTATCCGAAATTACCAACCTACGCACCGGAATCGGTGTAGGCAGTAATGATATTGGTATGTTTCAGTTAAAAGCCAGAATTGGTGATACACTGTTGGTAATTAAACGCGACCTGATCGATCAACGTGTAGTGGTAAATAGCGAAAAAGATCTGGTAATTTATCTAGTTAGAGGAAGTACCACGCTAGCCGATGTTACCATTAGGGGGAATACCAAAAAAGAGGATCTGAACGAAATTAAGCGCGAGTTTAAAAATAAGGGCGTGTACAACGGGGGTAAAACAACGCTTTTGTCTGCTATATTCAGCCCTTTAAATGCGCTATACAATTTAATTGGCACTGACCCTAAAAATGCACGGAGATTTGGCAGATATGCCGATAATGAAATCAAACAATCGCAAATTGATGTATACTTCAATCAGAGTGTCATTAAAAACAATACCGAACTAAGGGGTGATACTTTAGAGAAATACATGTTAAACTGTCGTCCGGAATTTGATAAGGCAGAACATTGGAACAGCTACGATTACATTAAATACATTAAAGAATCTTCGAAGAAATTTACCGATACGTTAGGGAAGGGAAAGTAGTCTTTAGTCCGAAGTCTATAGTCGGTTTAGCGTTTTGAGTTTTAGGTAAAAAGTCGGAAGTCTGACGTCAGAGGTCAGAATTTTTAGTCTATATCAACAGTTAACCGACTAACCAGTTTATACAATTAACCAAATAAACCAATGACTACTGAACCAATGAACTTATATACTCAATGCTTCGCAAGCTTTCTCTGCAGCTAATTTTTCTGCGTTTTTCTTGTTATAATCTCGTCCGGTACCTACTTTTTCGCCCTCTACTACAGCACTAATGGTAAATAATTTAGCGCTTTCGCCTTCGCCATTCTCTGCCAGTTCGAACATTACATCCTTACCATGGCGTTGGCACCATTCGATCAATTTACTTTTGAAATTGGTTTCTGTAAGTTCTAAAGTGTGGATGTCGATGTGTGGTTTTACGATCCTGCGCAATAAAAATTCTTTGGTAAAGTTGTAGCCCTTATCCATATAGATGGCACCCACTATGGCTTCAAAAGCATCACCCAGCATCGAATTGTGCTTGGTTTGTACGCTCACTGAACGCTGATCGAACTGAATAAGCTTATCAAAACCAATTTTCTTTGCCAGCTGATTTAAATTAGCTCGGTTTACAATCTTCGAACGCATTTCGGTTAAAAAACCTTCTTCTTTGTRGGGGTAATGCTTAAAAAGCAGCTCTGCTATCACCGAACCTAAAACAGCGTCGCCTAAAAATTCTAAGCGTTCGTTGCTGCTCCTGCTTCCATTTTTTAAAACTTTTGCTACAGAACGATGCCTGAACGCCATTTTATAGAGCGTAACATTGCCTGGAACAAAGCCCAAAATGTTTTTCAGCTTTTTAACAAACTCCTTTTCGGGAGAGAGATAAAGTTTATATAATTTTAATATCGGCATTAAATAAATAACACAATTAACGGCTAATTAGCATATTTAACTAAGTTATCTATTTTTAATTAGCATACAAAATTATATAGTAGGGCTGTTAAATTAATCTTCGTATTTCTTAAAAATAACAGAAGCGTTATGGCCGCCAAAACCGAATGTATTACTTAAAGCAGCTCTAACGGTACGTTTTTGCGCTTTGTTAAAAGTAAAATTCAATTTAGGGTCAAATGCAGGATCATCTGTAAAGTGATTGATTGTTGGAGGAACAATGTCATTTTTAACAGAAAGAATTGCTGCAATAGCCTCAATAGCTCCAGCTGCACCCAAAAGGTGGCCAGTCATCGATTTGGTTGAGCTGATGTTTAAACGATAAGCATCCTCACCAAATAATGTACCAATGGCTTTGGTTTCACTAATATCACCAAGAGGCGTAGAAGTACCGTGTACATTGATATAATCTATATCCGCAGTTGTTAAACCAGCATCTTTTAGTGCATTGGTCATTACCATTCTAGCGCCTAAACCTTCAGGATGTGGTGCCGTTATGTGATTAGCATCGGCACTCATTCCACCGCCAACAAGCTCTGCATAAATTTTTGCACCTCTTGCTTTTGCATGTTCAAGTTCTTCTAAAATAATCGTTCCGGCACCTTCACCGGCTACGAAACCATCACGATCTTTATCAAAAGGGCGTGATGCTGTTGCCGGATCTTCGTTCCGTGTTGATAATGCATGCATGGCATTAAAACCACCCATACCCGCTTCGTTAATGATCGCTTCAGAACCGCCACTGATAATTACATCAGCCATACCCAAGCGGATATAGTTAAATGCATCAATCATTGCGTTTGTTGAAGAAGCACATGCCGAAACGGTTGCAAAATTTGGCCCACGTAAGCCGTATTTGATCGAGATATGCCCTGGAGCAATATCAATAATCATTTTAGGGATAAAAAATGGATTGTATCTTGGCGTACCATCTCCCTTAGCGAAATTTGAAATTTCATCCAGGAAAGTTTTCAATCCACCTATGCCCGCGCCCCAGATTACTCCGATCCGGTTGGTATCTAATTTTTCAAAATCAAAACCACCATCCTTCACAGCCTCATCTGTTGCTACAAGAGCATATTGTACAAACGGATCTAGCTTGCGGGCTTCTTTTTTCTCCAAAAAGTCTTCCGGATTAAAATTTTTAACCTCGCATGCGAATTTGGTCTTGAACTTTTCAGTATCAAAACCCTTAATAGGAGCAGCGCCACTCACCCCGTTAGTCAATCCTTCCCAAAAATCGGGAACATTATTGCCTATAGGAGTGAGCGCACCCAACCCTGTTACTACTACTCTTTTTAATTCCATTTATACTGAAAAAGCGTAATTCTATTTAACGTTTTTTTCCAAATAAGCAATTGCTTGACCAACTGTACCGATGGTTTCAGCCTGATCATCAGGAATAGCTACATTGAATTCTTTTTCAAATTCCATAATCAATTCTACGGTATCTAAAGAATCTGCACCTAAATCGTTGGTGAATGAAGCCTCTGGCGTAACTTCGCTTTCGTCAACACCTAGTTTTTCTACGATAATAGCCTTAACTCTTGAAGCAATATCAGACATAATTTTATAATTTAATGGTTAAATAATTCTGTGCAAAGAAAAATAAATTCTTACAATTTTCAAATGTTTTTATTTCGATACGTAATTTTGGTATCTCAATAACACAGCGAATATAGAATTAGTTTTTTAATTTCGTTCTGTAAATAATTTATTTCGCTTTGAATAAGACTTACCTAAAACTTACCTTAGACCTTGATTTTATACTAATTGCGATCACAGCACCCTTAAAAGACTATGTGCTC
>NZ_JBFTRT010000026.1:0-17707 GCF_056399685.1 Pedobacter sp. 01N416 | reverse complement strand
CTCTAGAAGGGTAACRCATCGGAATGCCTTTAACCTCGAATTCGTCCGCCCAGATATCATGTGATAAGCGTTTGGTCCATATCTCAAATACGCTGGCTGCAATTTCATGGGCATCGTAACGTTTGTTCCATTTGTTCAGGTAAGCCAATGCTTCTTTTTGTGTTGCGTTTAATTGCTCATTATTCAATAAGGGCAACAAAGCAGGAACCAGGTTTTGTGCCATAATGCTATAATTATCGGTCTGCATCAAACGGATGCTATCCAATGTAGCCTTGTTCATGGCCGATAAGCGGTCGTTGATCCTTTTGCCACGCTCGTAAGGCGAAAATTCCCAGTTGATGTAATATGGGTAAGTAGTATCGGTAGAAGACTGGTTGGCAGAGCTTACAAAACCACGTGGCGGATTCTTAACTGTTGGATTTTGTGCATTTGGGATCCAGCCATGCCAATCGTAAGCGGGGTCGGTACCATCGAGAATAAACTTGCCCTGATCCTTCCACTTTAGGGGGAATTTACCATTTGGTGTGATGGCAATATCGTTATCAATACTGGCGAAAACAAAGTTCTGTGCAGGTGCGGTATAATAAGTTAAAGCCTTACGGTAGTCGTTATAGTTTTTCCCACGGTTCAGGTAATAAAAAGTCATGAGCTCGTTCGACTCATCATGTGCGATCCACCTCAAAGCGTCGCCAACAGGCACATTATCTGCCCTGCCGTATTTTGGTTTCTGGAAATATACCACGGGCCCGTGATGCGTGTAGTAAACGGTATCTATTTCATCTTTTCCACCACGGATTTTAATCGTTTCCAATCTCTTTGTTGTGGCTTTCCATTTATTGTTGTACCAATATTCGTTGTGGCTGGAATCTTTAAACTTGATCTGATAAAAATCCAGTACATCGGCGGCAACATTGGTCACGCCCCAGGCTATTTTCTGGTTAAAACCTATAATTACGCCCGGAGCGCCGGGCAATGAAACGCCATAAGTATTTACGCCAGGTGCATGTAGTTGGATCTGGTGGAGAAAAGTCCCATTTGGTGCCAACAGGAATGATCGGGTCTTCGCGGAACGGATAATCCGGGAAAAGATTTTTGGTCACCTCGGGGCCGAATTTTTTCAAGATGTTTGTCATGTAAAATTCGTCAGAACCCATGGCTAATACCGCCGACATCTGTTTTAGGAGCAGCGCACATTTTACAGGCGTCCAGTTTTCAGGCTTAAAATCGAGTATTTTGTATTCTAAAGGATAATTGGCTTTAGAAAGCGTTTTGATATATGCATTGATCCCTTCGGTATAAGCTAAGATCATTTCTTTTGCCTTAGGATCTGCCATCATACCTTTTAACGAGTTTTCTGCGCCATAAACCATGCCCATCCGGCGTTGATAACGGTCTACCTCTATCGCTTTATCGCCAACTACTTCACTAATTCTACCCGCTGCAAAACGAGTCTGGAAATCCATTTGCCAAAGGCGGTGCATGGCAGTTACATAACCTTGTGCCAGATACAGATCGTGATCATTCTGTGCAAAAATATGTGGAATCATGCGGTCGTCAAAAACGATTTCGATTTTATCTATTGCCCCTTTGATTTTCGCTTTATGATTAAACATAAAATGATTGTTCTCTGCATTTTGCCAGAAACCCATAAACGGATCTAGGAATTTTAGCAGTGGAGGTGTACTACCTAATTTGGTGTTAAATAAAAAAGCTAATGCTATCGGAATAATGATGCAGAATACGGCTTTAATTTTATTTTATTATGCTAACATAATTTGTTTAATTCAAAAAAAGAATTTAAGTTTATATAACTAATAATACAAACAACCAAATTAACAATCGTTTATGAGCAGAATTTTTACACAGATCTTCTATGTGTTATTATTTGTGTACGCAGGTAATATTGCGGCACAGGCACAGAGTATTACGGTGAGCGGTACCGTAAAAGACAAGCAATCGAAAGAAGGCCTAGCTGGCGTGAGTTTAACCATCAAAGGCCATTCTGGCGGTACAGCCTCCACAAGCAACGGTAGTTTTACATTTACAACAACAGCTAAAGTTCCCTTTACGCTTGTGGCGTCTTACGTGGGCTATGGTACAGTAGAACAGCAGATTACCGGGAATGCTACGGGAATTAACCTGGAACTGGAAACGGCAGTGGTTTTGGGAGGGGATGTGGTTGTTTCAGCATCGCGTACTCCTGAGCGTATTTTAGAATCACCGGTTTCTATCGAGCGGATGAGTGCTGCTTCTATCAGGGAAATTGCCGCACCATCATTTTACGATGCTTTGAACAATATGAAAGGTGTAGAAAGCAGTATGCAGAGTTTAACTTTCAAGTCGATTAACACGCGTGGTTTCAATTCAAATGGTAATACCCGTTTTAATCAATATATAGATGGAATGGATAACCAGGCCCCTGGATTAAACTTCTCAGTGGGTAATATTGTGGGTATAACTGAGCTCGATGTAGATAATGTTGAACTTCTGCCAGGTGCTTCATCTGCTCTTTATGGTGCAGGTGGTATTAATGGTACACTATTGATGACCTCAAAAGATCCTTTTAAATATCCAGGCGCAAGCTTTCAGTATAAAACAGGGGTAAACCATGTAAATGATGACAATAGCAGTGTGCAGCCTTTCAATCAGTTGGATGTGCGCATGGCAAAATCATGGAACAATAAGTTTGGCGTAAAAGCGGCATTTTCGTTCCTTCAGGCTAAAGATTGGTACGGAAATAATTATTCAAACTTCGATAGGGTAGCAAGAACTGCAAAATCTGGCGATAGAAACAGCGATCCAAATTACGACGGAATCAACGTTTACGGTGATGAGGTAAGCCAAAATATGCGTAATGTGGCGCTAAGTGTTCAAAATGCAACTATTGCCGGAATTAATGCAGGGTCTGGTGGTTTAATACCAAACATTAAAACATTAATGGACGGGACTTTTGGTACCGCCATTCCAAATGCAGCCCAGCAAGCGGGGTTTTTGGCGGGATTACCATCTGCATTGCGTGGTCCGGTACAGAATTATTTTCCTTTTTATGTTGGTTTGAAAGCAGGTTTAATCCCTAATCAAAATATTTCAAGAACTGGTTATAATGAAGAAAACCTGGTTGATTATAGTACCAAATCGTTAAAAGCATCTGGTGCATTATATTACAACATCAGCAATACAGTACAAATAGTTGGACAGGCCAATTGGGGAACAGGAACTTCGGTATATACCGGTTCTGACCGTTATTCGCTCCGCAATTTTAATATCGGGCAATATAAATTAGAATTAAAAGGTGAAGATTTCTTCCTTAAAGCCTATACTACGCAGGAACGTTCGGGTGATTCTTATATTTCTTCTATTTTGGGCAGTTATATTAATGAATTATCAAAACCATCAACAAGCTGGTTTCCACAATATATTGGTAATTATGTAGGTGCAAGAGCGGCAGGTCAAACTGATGTACAAGCACAGGCTTTTGCCAGAAGTGTTGCCGATCAGGGGCGTTTCGCACCTGGTTCTCCGCAGTTTATACAGGCTAAGGATCAGATTATGAATACCACCATCAGTGCCTCAGACCCTAGTAAAGGTATTTATGGTGCAAAATTCGATGATAAATCTAACCTTTACCATTATGAGGGAATGTACAACTTTACCAATCTTTTTGATAAAGTGGTAGAATTTCAGGTTGGTGCATCATACCGTTTATATGACTTAAATTCGGCTGGAACAATTTTTAATGACTTGACAAATTCCATCGATATTAAAGAATATGGTGCGTTTGCACAGATCGGTAAAAAACTTTTTAACGATAAGGTTAAATTTACTTTTGCAGGTCGTTATGATAAAAGCCAGAATTTTGAAGGCCGGTTTACACCAAGGGTAACCGGTGTGTTCACTGTTGCCAAAAATAACAACATCAGGGTTTCTTACCAAACAGGTTACCGTAACCCAACCACACAAAATCAATACATCGACCTTTCGGTAGGTGGAGGTTCTCAAAGATTGATTGGCGGTTTGCCAGAAATTATGTTTTCTAAATACCATCTTGATAGTAATAAGCCTTATACCGACGTAAGTTACCGCGCGTTCTTAGCCTCGGCAGCGGCAACAGGAACACCTAACCCTGCATTGTTGCAACAATATACTTTTGATTCAAAAGGTGTCCGTCCAGAGAGTGTTCAATCTTATGAGTTAGGTTATAAAGGATTGCTTCTTCCAAATTTATTGGTTGATGCTTATGGTTATTATAACATTTATAAAGATTTTATCACAGCAGTAGATGTTTATCAGAATGTTAACGGAAGTTTTGTGAAATTCGGTGTTCCAGTTAATGCAGAAGGTAAAGTAACCTCTTATGGTGCAGCTTTAGGTTTAGATTATTTAGTGGGTAAATATACCATCAGCGGTAACGTTTCCTATAACGAAATCGGCGATTTACCAGTTAATTACATTAACGATTTCAATACTCCAAAAATTCGTTACAACCTGGGTTTTGGCAATAAAGAAATTATTAAAAACTTTGGTTTTAATTTGGCGTATCGTTGGCAAGACCAATTCTACTGGAATTCTTCTTTTGCCTCAGGTCAGGTACCTGCATACAGCTCTTTAGATGCGCAGGTGAGTTTACGGATCCCTTCAGTACAATCAATCATTAAACTTGGCGGTTCTAACGTGCTGAACAAATATTATTTTACTTCTTACGGAAATCCATCGGCAGGCGCTATCTATTACGTAGCCATTAGTTTTAATCCATAACCAGTTAATTGAGTTTTAAGGGCCTTCTACGCTAAAAGTATAGAGGGCTTTTTTGTGCCACTATACGACTGGTTTATCCTTGTTGCTGCTATCAATCGCCTCTGTTAAATCTTCTTTAACGAACTCCCATATTTTCCCTTTTAAACATATTGGATCGAAGTCATCGTCAGCTGTAAGAAAGTTAGTGAAGTTTTTTCTGATCATTTCTTCATCGTGAGTCCATTCGAAACGTTTTTTATGAAGTTCAATCATATCACTTACACTATAATTATCTAGCAATTCATGTAAGTCCCAAAAATCTTTCTTTCTGCCACCTCTTTGTACAATATCCATCTTCATTGCAATGATTTCAGGTATGGTTGCCATACGCACACTATCATGATCCGCATGATCTTCAAAAAAGGGGTCCATGCTGTAAAAGAGATCCAGCTTAACAATGTTCTCTTTATGCGTACCAATAAGATAGGACTTTCCTAGACYTGCAAATTGACCAAAATTACCTTGAACGAAGGCAAACTTATTCCTGAGTAACTTCTCAATTCGATCAAAGTCTATTGATCCATATTCTGCATCTGTAAAAAGATCAATGTCGACCGATAAACGGTGACCGAGATAAAGACTAAGCGCTGTTCCACCAACCAGCCGAAACTTAGATAGCTCCTTTGCTTGCATAAGTTCAAGCAAGCAGCTTTTTAAAAGTTCGTTAACGGTATTCCAATACATAATTTGATTTTTAGATATCTCGACCGGTTTGGTCAATACTATTAATG
The DNA here is from genome assembly GCF_056399685.1 of Pedobacter sp. 01N416. Taxonomy (NCBI): domain Bacteria; kingdom Pseudomonadati; phylum Bacteroidota; class Sphingobacteriia; order Sphingobacteriales; family Sphingobacteriaceae; genus Pedobacter; species Pedobacter sp. 01N416. The sequence goes on along the minus strand of NZ_JBFTRT010000026.1, from coordinate 12,182 downwards.
GCTACTTTATTCACTAAATCTTGTCCGTAATATCTAATTAGTTCATTTTTTTCATCACTATTTCCCCGCTCCAATACCCTTTGAATAACAGATTTATATTGGCTTTTCCAGTTTATTTTATCAAAATCTGTATCCCAAAAAAGTATCTTTCTGAGAATTGATAAATCAGGTTTATCGGCTGCATTCCGTTTATCTTTTTCTTTCTGTATCTCATAGTAAGCCTGGAGTATCAGCATGGTGCCCTCTTCTAAACCCAAAATTTGATCTAGCTTAATGGAAAGTGAAGCTGTAACTCCTCTCTTACCTTTTGTAATATCATTTAAGGTCTGAGGATATTCGTTTAAGGAAAGCGCCAATGGGCCCTTTTTAAGCCTCCTTTTTTTAAGCTCACGTTCCAGTATAAGGCCGGGGTGGATACCTTTAAACTTATTGATCAATTTTTCCATATTCAAAAATAAACAAAATTGTTTATAAATTTATGTTTATAAATAATTTACAATCTAGCTTTCTATCAAACAAAGGACGATACTAAATCTTATGGCAAAATTGTGAAATAACATGGCTTAGTGTAAAAATCACACTATTGAAAACAATCTTTTCATAAAAAGCTACATCCCTTTTGTAAAATATTTGTATTATAGTACTTTCTTAAGCACATCCCGGTTTAAGAACCATGAATTTAAAATTTTGAATAAATAAGGATGGAAGCGCAAAACGACAAACCTAACGAGACAAGTGACCTGGTCGAAAAGGAGCAAGAAATACAGCATTTAAACAATCCAGTTGATATATCGGTAAAGCCAATTGTTAAACAATACCTCGGTGCAGTTAAAAAAGTAAAAAAGGAGGGCAACCGTTTTTATTTTTCTGATGGCGATGCAAGAGTAGAAATTCGGGTGGTAAGCGACGATATTATCCGCGTTCGCCTGGCTCCTCATGGCGTTTTCTTAGAGGATTTTTCTTATGCCGTACCCGAAGTAGATCAAAAAGTGTCTGTTTTTAAAATGCAGGAACATGATGATCATTTCACGATCTCTACCCATGCGGTAACCTGTAAAATAGAAAAAGCAAACTTCCATATTTCTTTTTCTGATAATATTACCAATGTAGTAATGGTTGATGAAGCCAATTCTATGCACTGGGAAGAAAATGTAGATTTTGGCGGTTATTATATCTACGCAACCAAAAAATGCCACCCTGAAGAAAATTTCTTCGGTTTGGGCGATAAATCTGGTAATTTTAACCTGCGGGGGCGCCGTTTCGAAAACTGGAATACCGATGCTTACTCTTTCGGTTGGAACCAGGACCCACTTTATCGTACCATACCTTTTTATATCGGTTTGCACAATCAGGCCGCCTATGGTATCTTTTTCGATAATACCTTTAAATCGTATTTCGATTTCGGGTCGGAGGATGTAAATAAAACCAGTTTCTGGGCCGATGGCGGAGAACTGCAATACTATTATATCCATGGCCCGCATATTATGGATGTTGTTAAACGTTATGCAACTTTAACGGGAACACACCCGATGCCACCAAAATGGACTTTGGGTTATCAGCAGTGCCGCTGGAGTTATTACCCTGAAACAAAAGTTAAAGAAATAGCCAAACAGTTCAGGGAACGTAAAATCCCTTGCGATGCCATTTATCTGGATATCGATTACATGGATGGCTACCGTTGTTTTACCTGGAATAAAAAATACTTTCCAGATCCGCGAAGAATGATCAAAGAGCTATCTGATGATGGTTTTAAAACCGTTGTAATGATCGATCCTGGAATTAAGGTAGATGACGATTACTGGGTTTTTAAAGAAGGCAAAGAGAAAAGATTTTTCTGTCGCCGCAGCGACGATTATTATATGGAAGGGCATGTTTGGCCAGGACGCTGTCAGTTTCCCGATTTCACCAATCCAAAAGTACGGAGCTGGTGGGGTAATTTATATAAAGAGCTGGTAGATATGGGCGTTGCAGGTTTCTGGAACGATATGAACGAACCAGCTGTTTTCGGTTCAGGAACTTTCCCCAACGATGTCCGCCATAATTATGATGGTTACCGCGGCTCACACCGTAAGGCACACAATGTTTATGGCATGCAGATGGTGCGTTCTACCTACGAGGGCTTAAAAAAACTGATGCGCAATAAACGTCCGTTTACCATTACAAGGGCTGGTTATGCGGGCATGCAGCGTTATGCAAGTGTTTGGACCGGCGATAATATCGCAACCTGGGAGCATTTAAAGATCGGAAATATACAGTGCCAGCGTTTATCAGTTTCTGGTGTGCCTTTCTGTGGAACAGATATCGGCGGATTTAGTGGTGAGCCAGATGGCGAATTGTTTACCCGTTGGATCCAGCTAGGTACATTTTCTCCTTTCATGCGTGCACACTCTGCCGGCGATACCGCTGAACGGGAACCTTGGAGCTTTGGCCAGTTTTTCGAAGATATCAACCGTAAGTTTATCGAATTAAGATATCGTTTAATGCCTTATCTATATTCAGTTTTCTGGGAGCATCATCGTTATGGCTTTCCTATTTTAAGGCCTTTAGTGATGCTTGAGCAAGAAAATATCAGCAACAGTTTCCGTCAGGATGAATTTTGCTATGGTGATAAACTATTGATATGCCCGGTTTTAGAACAGGGTGCAATATCTAGAAAAGTTTACCTCCCAAAAGGTACCTGGTATAATTTCTGGACCAACGAAATCCTGGATGGCGGTAACGAATATACGGTTGATGCAAAGATAGATAGTATGCCAATGTTTGTAAGGGCAGGTACAGTTTTGCCAGAATATCCGGTAATGCAATATGTTGATGAAAAATCTATTACCGAAGTGGTATTGAATATTTATCACAGCGATTACGAGGTTAATTCATACATGTACGAAGATCATGGCGATACTTTTGCTTACGAGCAGGATATTTATCTGGAAAAGAAATTCACTGTAAAAGGCGATACTCAGGCCATTAAAGTGAATCAGCGTAATGAAGGATTGTATACGCCTAATTATGAATTTTATGTTTGCAATGTTATTGGCGTAAAATTCCAGGTCAAAAAGATCATTATCGACAATAAAGAGGTGAAAGACTTTTATACCGATGATCAGAATATCCTGCATTTTAAATGCAATAAGAACTTCTTAGAAATACAGATCTTGAGTCTGTAAACATTGAGCCCCAAATGCTGTTTGGTATTTGGGGTTTCATCTAATCTAACCAAAATACCTATGCCAGCAGCAAAAAAAGTTCTTGTAAAAAAATCATCCCAACCAAAAACTGATCAACAGAAATCCGTTTGGATACACAGTTTATTTACCGATTACGATATTGATCTTTTTCTTGTAGGAAAGCATTTTAGGCTTTATGAGAAAATGGGCTCACATTTAATTACCGTTGATGGAACCGCTGGAACTTATTTTTCGGTTTGGGCTCCAAATGCCATCCGTGTAAGTGTAGTGGGTAATTTTAACGATTGGGACAACGCTTCACATCCGCTGAGCGTGCGGTGGGATAAATCGGGTATCTGGGAAGGTTTTATCCCCGGAATTGCAAAGGGCGAAGTTTATAAATATTTTGTTAAAGGTTTTGATGAATCTGAGCATTTAAAAGGCGATCCTTATGCCAGAAGATGGGAACATCCGCCACAAACAGCTTGCATTGTTTGGGATACCGATTATACCTGGAAAGATAAAGCCTGGCTTAAAAAAAGAGCAAAAATAAATGCTTTGGATCAACCCATCTCGGTATATGAGATACATCTAGGTTCTTGGGAGCGCGATCCGGATAATCCAGAACGTGTTTTGAACTGCAGGGAAGTTGCTGGCAGGCTAGTGCCTTATGTAAAGGAAATGGGTTTTACGCACGTAGAACTGATGCCTGTAATGGAGTTTCCGTATTTCCCTAGCTGGGGTTATCAGATTACAGGTTATTTTGGTGCAAGTTCGCGTTATGGTTCTCCACAGGATTTAATGTATCTGATTAACGAGCTCCATAAAGCAGATATTGCGGTAATATTGGATTGGGTTCCTTCTCATTTTCCAGGCGATAGACATGGTTTATATGAGTTTGATGGAACACATCTGTACGAACACGCCGATATGCGGAAAGGCTTCCATCCAGACTGGAAATCATACATTTTCAATTATGATCGAAACGAAGTACGCTCTTTTTTGATTAGTAATGCGTTGTTTTGGATTGACCAATATCATGCAGATGGCCTAAGGGTAGATGCCGTAGCATCGATGTTATATTTCAATTTCTCCAGAGAAGATGGAGATGCCGCAACAAACGAATATGGTGGAAGTGAAAACTTTGGGGCCATACAGTTTTTGCAGGACCTGAATGTTGCCGTTTATGGAAATTTTGAGGGTGTACAGACCATTGCCGAAGAAAGCAGTACTTACCCTGGTGTAACCCATCCGGTACATGCTGGCGGATTGGGTTTTGGCATGAAATGGATGATGGGCTGGATGAACGATACCTTAAAGTATTTTAAAGTAGAAACCCTCGGCCGGAAACACCACCATCATCAGTTGAGCTTTAGCATGACTTATGCCTTTACCGAAAATTTCATGTTGCCTTTCTCTCATGATGAAGTCGTACACGGTAAATCGCCAATGTTGTATAAAATGCCTGGAGATGACTGGCAGAAATTTGCAAATTTAAGGGCGCTTTATGGTTATATGTTCACCCATCCGGGAGCAAAACTGCTGTTTATGGGGAATGAGTTTGGCGAAACCAACGAATGGAACTTTACGCAATCGCTAGATTGGCATTTGCTTCAATACGCGCCGCACAAGGGCATGCAGGAAACCGTTAAGGCTTTAAACTTTCTGTACCGTAAAGAACCCGCATTGTATCATTTCAATTTTAGTTATGAAGGCTTTCAATGGCTCGATGCCGATAATGCAAACGAATCTGTCTTCACATTTATGCGCAAAGGACCAAAAGCAAAAGATACTTTGGTTGTTGCAATAAACTTAACGCCGGTGGTGCGTGAAAATTATAGAATTGGTGTTCCTTTTAAAACCAAATGGACAGAAATTTTTAATACTGATGATATTGTTTATTATGGAGGCGGCATTAATAATCGCGGGGACATTGTTCCTGACCCAGAGGGTTATAACGGACAGGAATATTCAATAATTGTCGATTTGCCACCCTTGGCGGTAGTGATTTTTAAGAGCAAATAAAAGATTGTTTGCTACTATATCACGCCAAAACTTCAATTTTTTCTAAAATGCCTTAAAATAAGAAAAGCCTCCCATTGCTGGAAGGCTTTCTTAAACTCTGGAGTGGAAGCTTCCAGAGAGGGTGCAAAGATACAATAACCATTGTTTCTTGCAAGTATTATTTTTTAAATAATTTTTAAGCTAAAAATATTTGTATAAAACATTGTTGTAAAGTATTGTTGGTTAGTGTTTAAGCTTAATTCTGGCTTTAAAATCTCTTCCATCGGTGTGGGCTCAAATATTATCGAAGCTTGGGTTAAGGTGCGAGCTGTTAATCACACTTTGGTGCCTGCTCTGTCTGGTACCGCTGAAATTCCCCGCATTAATAAATACCGAAATTTTTTCTAAAACTTTCGCTGTCATAAAACCAAATTCCCTAAAATGGGTTAGTTTTTTGGTTATTATAGATATATTGATCATCTACAAAATGGCCTTCCTAACTCATTTTAAAGTTTCTTTTCTTTTCGTACAGCAATAGCCAAATTCGGGCATACCACCTCAGGTGATGCAAGAGATCGGCAGGATGTTTAAGGCTTAACAGATAGGCTAAAATTTTTGTTCTGGAAGCAGCTATACAAATCAGGTTCGGATGACTTTGTTTTTGTTGATAAATATCAACAAAACAGGTTTTTACGTTTTGGTAAAGGCTTTAATGAATAAAGTGAACGGATAATGTGGCATTGGCCCGTAGTACTTTTGTATCACAAGCAAACAAACAAAATTTAATTTTTACGTCATCCCAAACTTACATTGAAAAGGCGCTCTTGTCTATCTTTCCTGGTGTTTGTGTGCGTTTTTTTACCTGTGTTTTTACGTGCGCAGTGTTTAAAACCGAAACGAACTTATGCAAGCCATCAGGGTTATCTCAGAGAAGGACTAGGTATACTAGGTGGTCCTGCACTATTTTACGGGGAGATTGAAAATGCCGACAACGCAGTAAATGGTGTGGTTACCGATGCATCGACGCTAAAAGTAGGTTTAGGGCTCCTAAATGCTGCTGCAACAACTCAATTTTTGGAATTTAAAGATGGAGGACTGACAAGTACATTTGCAGCTAATACTTCAGTGATAGTCAAAATATCTGTTCCCAGTCAGTTAGTGGGGGTTTTAACAGGAGTAGAGATCGGTTCCTTTACAAATATGCATGATGTTTCTGCCTCTTGGCCACTTATTGGTTTGGGGAATTTTGCAGGGCAGGATGCTGTAAAAACACCTATTTATAATTCTGTAAATATTGCGGAAGTTATAAGTGGAACAGGGGAAATCGAGATTGCCTTAACACCACATCAAGCATTTAACGGGGTGTATGTAAAGCTTTCCAGCATAGTGGCCTTAGGTTCTTCCATTAAGGTATTCCATGCTTATGTTATGGAAAATACCACTACGCCACTAGCTTGTAATGAGGTAGTTGATGTGCTTTCTGGTGTGATTCCAACGGTAGTGGGCGGAGTTCTTAATGTTACTGATTTTGTTGATAAGCCCGAGCGCGCAATTGATGGAGATGTAGAGACCTTCGCGGCGTTGAATACGGGGGTTTCTGTTCTTAATAAGGTTTTTTTATCTCCAATCTACAGCAATCCTTCGCAACCTGGAGATGAGGTGACTATTATTCTTTCTAGCCCTTCAGCTCTTCTTGAGGCTGATCTATTGACCGGGTTTACTGTTCAGCCTTATCTCAATGGGGTAAAAGCTGGTCCGCCGTTTAAGAAAACGGGTACTTTTCTGAGTATTGATCTGTTAACCGGAAGTACCGATAAGTATGTAATGACTTTTCCAGTAAGCACTTCTTATGATCGTTTGGAGATTTCTGYGGGAGGCGTTCTTGGTGCTCTTGACGCTATAAGGGTGCATGAAATAATACGCAAGCCCGCTAAGCCTATAAGCGCAGGTATCGTAAATAATAAGTATGAGCAAGAAGTGTGTCAAGGTTCAACGGCTACCTTTACGCTTAACAATTTGCAGGCCTGTACCACATATAAATGGTACGATGCTGAAACCGGAGGGAATGAGGTCGGATCTGGTTCAACCTTTGCGCCGCCAACAACACTTACTGCTGGTTCATACGATTATTATGTGAGGGGAGTTAAAACGTATTGTTCAACCGAAATTTCGGATCCCCTAAAGGTTACACTTAAAGTAAATCCACTACCAACTTTAAGCGTTCCTGGCACAACTATTTGCAGCGGATCTTCAGCAATACTTTCGGTTACAACACCTGATGCTGGCTTCACCTACAACTGGTATTCAGTGGTGTCAGGAGGGACAACACTAAAAACAGGAAATAGCTATACTACCCCTGCTCTTAGTACAAATACTACTTACTATGTAGAGGCCGTTAATCAATTAACAGGTTGTAAAAATGCAAGTCGAGAGCCTGTAGATGTTATTTTAAATCCATTACCGAATTTGACCTTTGAACCAAATCCTGGTATTTGTGAAGGACTTACTACAACCAAAATTGCTTACACTAATCCGGTTTTCGACCCCATTAGTTATAGCATCTCCTGGGCCGGAAATTTACTTCCTGCCGTTTCAGATCAAACTTTGCCAGCAAATGAAATTACGATCAATGTTCCATCAAATACACCGGTAGCAGTATATCAAGGGGTATTAACCATTAAAAATGCAAACGGCTGCGAACGGGCTATCCCTTTTAGTTTTAGGGTAAAGCTTGTGCCACATAAACCTACAGTATCTATTAATTAAAAAAGAAAATAAATTATTCATCCCTAACAAATTAACATTATGACAAAAAAATCTACAAAACGCAATCTAAGAATCTTTGTATTCTTAATGTTCTTATTGCCGCTGGGTGCCTTTGCACAAACGCCAAATGTATACCTGTGCGGAACAGGTACAGTAAAATTGAATCCAACTTTCACCGGTTATACACCTGTTAATGGCGATAAAATTGTATGGACCGTTGACGGAACTGCAGAAGCTACGGTAGTATATAATGGTTCAAATGCTTTTTATCAGATCGCAACAGGATTAGCAGTGGGAAACCATACTTATTCTGTTCAGGTTCAGCCAGCAGATGCGAATCTCTGTCCTAGTGATGCCTCTGATAATACCGTTGTAGAAAAATTACCTACGCCTATTATCGCTGTTGCAGCTCCCGGAAGTGTTTATTGTACCGATCAAACAGCCGCCACAGTAATTACGGCGAGCAAGGATGCTTCAATAACATTGCCAACTGGTGTAACCATGACTTATGTTTGGTCTGCAACTCTCGGCGGTACCGCAGTGGCTGATATTACAACTTTAGGTGCAGCTTCTGCTTCTGGAGATACTTTTACACTTAAGGCTGGCGTGGCTCCAGGCGCGTATGTTTTCACAGCTATCGGAAGTTATGCTACAGGTGGTGTTCAGATTGTACCTGCAACAACTTGTACTGCAACTGCCGGCAAAGCAATCACTGTTACTGTTAAACCAGGTAAAGCAACTATCGCTGTAGCGCCATAAGGTTTAACCATTATGATGTTTAATAGGTTAAGGATAATTGTGTTCGGTGTGCTGCTGCTTTCTGCAGCAGCATGCTTTGCGCAATCTGGCAATCCGAATACGCTTAACCTTAAACCAGGCGTTACTGTTAAACTGAGGGCCAATGGCACAGGTGCTACCTCTTATCAATGGTTCAGAAATGGAAACGCCATTTTGGGAGCTACTGAGCAAGATTATGTTGTAAATACTGCAGGGAAATATACCGTTATTACTTTTAGCTTAGGTGGCTGTAGCTCCGATCTGTCAGAAGAAATGGAAGTGGTGATGGAGACAGCCATATCAGCAGATGTTTCCATAGTTAAAAGATCTGAAAGCAGACAGGTAATCAATACCGAGGTATTTAAATACAATTTATTAGTGCGCAACAACGGGATCGGTGAGGCTACCAACATACAGGTAAAGGATGACCTTCCAGAAAATTTAACCTTCGTAAGTGTTGATCCAACTATTGTGGGTACCGCAAGTTATAACGATCAAACCAAGACAGTTTCCTGGGCGATCCCGTCACTTGCCAATGGCAGTTTTGTTGAGCTGATCATTAATGTAAGAGCAATGAAACCTGGTAATGTTGTTAATAGTGCCAGGGTTACCATCAATGAAATAGATCCCGATCCATCTAACAATATATCAGTTGATACCAAAGAAATTACAGGACTTAAAATACCTAATGTGTTTACGCCAAACGGCGATGGAAAAAATGAAACCTTTTTTATTGAACGCTTAGACCGCTATAGCGAAAACCAGCTTACCATTATTAACCGCTGGGGAAGCACGGTTTATGAGAAAGACGGCTATTTAAACGATTGGACCGCGAATGGTTTGGTAGATGGAACGTATTTCTATGTGCTTAAAGTAAAAACCACAACTTCCAAATGGCAGGAATTTAAAGGTTATGTTACAGTTATCAGGTAAATGGAACTAAAATGTGAGGATATGAAAAAGATAATTTTAACGGTATTGTTTAATTTAATCGGCCTGTGCCTGTTCGCGCAACAGAATGCCCAGTTTGGACAATATATGTTCAATGGTTTATACATCAATCCCGCTTACGCAGGCTATAAAGAAGAACTGTATATGCAGGCCTTTGTGCGGGCGCAATGGACAGGTATTCAGGGCGCTCCCCAAACGCTTTCCATATCGGTAGATGAAGCGGTTAAGGAAGAAAGTTTAGGTTTGGGTTTATTGGTGTCGAAAGATAAAATTGGCGCACAGAACTCGTTAAACCTATCAGGGAATTTTGCTTACCGCATTAAGCTAGACCGTACCGAAACCAATGTACTTGCTTTTGGCGTTGGAGTGGGAGTAATGCAGATGGGGCTTAACGGAAGTTTATTAGATCCAAATGAAACCAGCGACAATAAGATTCCGACAGGATATGAAAGCCGAATTGTACCCGATATTAGGGCTGGTGTACATTATTCGAACGAAAAATTTTTTATCGGTTTCTCTGCCAATAACCTGCTTACACAATACCTTCCTGTTTTTAGGGATAATAATCTTTTAAGTATTACTTCTAAGCCGCATTTTTATTTAACGGCGGGAATGGTATTTCCAATGAACAATGATTTTATGTTCAAACCTACTTTTTTGATCAAAGATGATTTGAACGGGCCAACCTCATTGGATCTTAATGCTTTTTTAATGATCAAAGAAAAACTTTGGTTAGGTGCTGCATATAGAACCTCCGTAAAATTTTATCCTAAGCCAGCATTACAAAGCGATTTAAGGGCAAGGAGTGCCATCGGGTTGATTACTGAGTTTTTTGTCCGCGAAAACCTCCGGATTGGCTATGGTTACGATTATAGTTTAAATAAATTCGGCAGCTATGATTATGGCTCACACGAAATATCTATTGGGTATTRTCTGCAAACTGCAAAAAGCAGAAGGCCAAAATGTTACTTCTAATAATCGGGTGCCTTCCACCCGGACTTTCTTTTTTACTGAGTGTCTATTATTCTGCATGTGGTCTGCGCGCATTTGCTTTTTTTGTGAAAAAGATGAACGAAATGAATGTTGTAAAAACGTTTCGTTTTATTTGTTACGTTCTTTTTTAAGATTGTCAGCCTCTGCCATGCATATTCTATTCGTTGTTTAATAAGACTAAACTCCGCATTTTTACCCGGATAAATCAGTTTGTGTTTCAAAATATTAAGAAATCCTCATTATAAAGGTGTTTAAACATCATAATTGCCTTAATAATCTACTTTATTTTTATATTCCGTTAAAAAACGCTATAATTAAGGGTCTTAAGTCTATCCCTATTTGTGTATGCTCGAATCCCGAAAGGTATTTTTAGTAAACGCTGTATTAAATTATTTCAGCAGTTTATGCCCTATAACCTCTGGATTTATCCAGGAAATAGAAAAAAATGTAGATACTCTTCTGATCAAGAAAAATAAATACATTTTATCTCCCATTGATAATAATGATTATGTTTTTTTCGTAGTATCAGGCTTGGTAAGAGGTTTTATTAAAGATGGTAATAAAGAGATTACCACTTGGATCAGTTTAGGGAACGAATTTATTGGAGCGATTCAACATCCCGATGAAAACGTTCAGCCCTCAATTGAATATTTGCAGGCATTGGAAAATTCAGAATTGGTTGCCATTCCACACTTATTGATTGATAAGCTTTACGCTAGTTATCAGGAAACGAATGTTATTGGTAGAAAGATTTTAGCGCTCCAGTATCATGCCGCCTCAGAACGGGCCATAATAGCTAGAATCCCTTCGGCAGAAAGGCGTTATGAKAAATTTTTGGAACTAAACTCTTTTGATATATCTAGAGTACCATTAAGGTGTATAGCCAGTTATTTAGGTATGCGTTTGGAAACCCTTAGCCGCATACGCAGTAAGTTGGTAAGAGAGCTGGTGTAGTTAACGGTTGATCATAATGGGTTAGGTCGATCTGTGCGAAGAATACTCATTTTAAACGCTATGTTTACATAACATTATACACTTTTTACATATTGATGTACAACCTTAAATTGCATATACTAAACATCATATTTGTATTTAAATTTGGGTAAGTAAAAATTAAATCAACGGGACGATTTAGATTACATTCGTAAGCCTCTCTTTTTAGGGAGGCTTATTTTGTTTCAGCCTGCCAGTGCTTATATACCAGTTAGAGGGGGATACGGCGGCGGAGCCAGTTCTTGTGGTTCATCCTGCGGAAGTTCTTGCGGTAGCTGCGGTGGCTGTGGAGGTGACTAATAATTTTTGTTGCTTTAAATTAAAATCTTCATCAAATCTTAATCTTTCTGCCGTAATATTGTAGGCATAAGGGGTGAGAGCCTTATATCAACTTCTAGTTGAGAGCGTTAATTTAGATAGAGGATGTAGCCAGTGGCTACATCCTTTTTTTATCCCTGGCATGTGGATATGAAGAGGCTAAATGTTTGACTAGACAATTTCAAGTTTTGTCTCTTCAAGTTCCTTCAATAATGC
>NZ_JBFTRT010000025.1:0-16253 GCF_056399685.1 Pedobacter sp. 01N416 | reverse complement strand
GTATATGCGCTTTGAGCAAATGAAAATGCCGTAAATAGGCAAAAGCTGAAGCTTAGAATGATTTTTTTCATGGTTTTATAATTATCCGGTTAATGATCTAATCAAAGTTATTTAAAATTTTTCATTAATAATGAAAACAAAAAATCCCCGCTAACATCCATTAACGGGGAAAATCATCCCTATAATTGCAATCACATTTTATGATGTACATTTAAATTATTATAGGCAAACTAGAATCCAAAAGTTTAATTTTTTGTTTTTGGTATAGTTAATGTATTTATATTCAGTTAGTTGTTGTTTTTTTGCTGATTTGTTAATATTCAATGATGTTATAGGAATGTAGAATATTATCTTCTTTCTGTGGAAATTTGTTGAGTTGTTTCCCCACCTTTTATCTATCCAAAAACAAGGCTGAACACTTCTTCTATTTTACTTACTGCTTTAATCTCAAGGTTGTATTTGTTTGTATCAATTCCTTTCAAGTTGTATTTAGAGATGTAAATCGTTTCGAAACCTAATTTGTCTGCTTCGGCAATACGTTGTTCGATTCTGTTTACCGCCCTAATTTCTCCCGATAGGCCTACTTCTGCGGCGAAACAGTTTTTTGAAGAAACAGCGATATCCTGATGCGATGATATAATGGCAATTAATACGGCCAGGTCAATTGCAGGGTCTTCCACTCTAATTCCACCGGCGATATTTAAGAAAACATCTTGTGTACTTAATCTAAAGCCACAGCGTTTTTCTAAAACAGCTAAGAGCATGTTCATCCTTTTGGTATCGAAACCTGTTGCTGAGCGTTGAGGAGTTCCATATGCTGCCGAACTCACTAAGGCCTGTGTTTCAATCAACATCGGCCTTGCACCCTCTAAGGTTGCGGCTATGGCGATTCCGCTCAGCTCTTCATCACGTTGTGAGAGCAAGATTTCTGATGGATTGGAAACTTCTCTTAAACCACTGCCCTGCATTTCGTAGATCCCGAGTTCTGCGGCTGCACCAAACCGGTTTTTGATGGATCTTAGGATGCGATAAACGTGGTGCCTGTCGCCTTCAAACTGTAAAACCGTATCAACCATGTGCTCGAGTATTTTAGGGCCTGCAATAGCGCCATCTTTGGTGATGTGGCCGATAAGGAAAACAGGTACGCCGGTTTCTTTTGCAAAACGCAATAATTCGGCAGTACATTCCCTTACCTGCGATACACTACCTGGTGTTGAATCGATATGAGCGGAGTGCAAAGTCTGAATAGAATCTACAACTAAAATYTCTGGTTCAAGAATTTCGATCTGTTTAAATATATTCTGTGTAGAAGTTTCTGTTAAAATGTAACAGTTGGATGAGGGGCTTTCCTGAATCCTTTCTGCCCGCATTTTAATCTGTTGTTCGCTTTCTTCACCGGAGATATAGAGTAGTTTTTTGCCCTTTAAATTTAAAGCCAGTTGCAACATCAAGGTCGATTTCCCGATACCCGGTTCACCGCCGATGAGCACTAGCGATCCTTCTACTAATCCACCACCTAAAACGCGGTCTAATTCTTTATCGCCAGTTAATATTCTACGCTCAGTTGATGATTGTATTTCATCAACCTTACTTGGTTTGCTTAATTTGCGACTGGTATTATCGCTTTTCCAGGTTGGAACAGAAGCGGAGCTTTTTTCTACAATTTCTTCTACAAAGGTATTCCATTGGTTACAAGACGGACATTTACCCAACCATTTTGCCGATTCGTAGCCACAGCTCTGACAGAAAAATGCACTTTTTGATTTTGCCAATTGATTAAAATTTTAGATTACGAATTTAACCTTTCAGGATTGAAAGTGTTTTTATTTTTTTGAACAATTAATCGTTTGCCCGAATCGTGTTTACGTTAAACCTCGCAGGTTTTCAAAACCTGCGAGGTTCGAAACATCACTATAAAATGCAGCGCCATTGTTGATAAACCTGATAGAACGGAAAGCCCGGAGCGAAGAATGAGTGAGGACTTGGAGGGATAGCAGGACTAAGTGGCCAAAACGCACAGGACAGTTGTTTTCCAAAAATATTGACCACCTAAGTCATCTGAGCACAACTTAATGAGGCACTTAATTAATATTTTAGATTTGAAATACACTTAAACAACAGAAAGCCCAGATTTAAAAAATCCGGGCTTTCTGTTAAATGTGTTTTGAGTTATAACTTAATCTCTTCATCTTTTGCGGAGATGAAGTGAAACTCGGTTAAGTGATACGATGATTGTGCCTTAACTTTAATCCATTGGCCGTATTTAAAGAACCAGCGGCGTTGAAGGTTGAAAATGCCTTTTGTAATGTAAGCTTCGATGTATGGGTGTACGCAAAGGGTTACGCCTTTTTCATTCTGCTCTCTTAAAATATAATTAAGGTTGTTCTCAATATCATCCATTAAAACGATACTCGCTTTAATTTCTCCGGTCCCATCGCAGGCCGGACATTTTTCTACCGTAACAATATTCATTTCCGGACGAACACGTTGTCTGGTAATCTGTACCAAACCAAATTTGCTCGGAGGCAAAATAGTGTGTTTGGCTCTATCCAATAACATCAGCTCACGCAAATAATCGAATAGCATTTTACGGTTTGTTGGTTTGTGCATATCGATAAAATCGATTACCACAATACCGCCCATATCGCGCAAGCGCAATTGACGGGCAATTTCTTTGGCCGCCTCTTTGTTTACCTGTAAAGCATTCTCTTCTTGATTTTCTTTACTGGCAGTACGGTTTCCACTATTCACGTCTATAACGTGGAGTGCTTCAGTGTGCTCTACAACAAGGTAAGCACCGCCTGGTAAGTTTACTGTTTTTCCGAAAGCGTTTTTAATCTGCTTTTCTACACCAAAATGATCGAAGATAGGTTCTTTCTGTTTGTATAGTTTAACGATCTTTTCCATTTCGGGAGAGATGTCGTGAACATAAGAACGGATATCATCGTACAACTCTGGCGTACTCACGTAAACGTTTGTAAAATCAGGGTTCAGAATATCACGGATTAACGTTGATGATCTGTCCATTTCTCCCCAAACTCTTTTTGAAGGTTCGGTAGATGGCATTTTTTTAATGAAGTTTTCCCACTTAGCAATTAAATCTAAAAGATCTTTTTGCATTTCGGCAACCCCTCTGCCTTCAGAAACGGTTCTGATAATGACCCCAAAATTTTGAGGTTTAATACTTTCAATAATCTTTTTTAAACGATTACGTTCGGTATTACTTTTAATTTTTTTTGATACAGATATGGTATTGGAGAATGGCACCAGTACCACATACCTGCCGGCAATCGAAATGTCGGAACTTAAACGCGGTCCCTTTGTAGAAATTGGCTCTTTGGCAATTTGTACAGGTAGGAGCATGTTTTTACTGAGCACATCAGAAATTTTGCCCGCCTTGTTAATATCGGCTTCTAGCTTTAAATTATCTAATAATGTGCCTGTAACCGAGCCATTACGCTTGATCTTCGTTAGCTTAATTAAAGATTGCACCTGAGGGCCCAAATCAAAGTAATGCAAAAAAGCATCTTTTTCATAACCAACATCCACGAAAGCGGCATTCAGGCCAGGCATAATTTTTTTAATGCGGCCTAAATAAATATCGCCTACAGCGTAGTTAATATTGATTTGTTCTTTGTGAAGCTCAACAAGTTGTTTGTCTTCAATCAACGCTATGGTAACTCCGGCAGGAGTCGAATTGATAATTAATTCTTTTACCAACAGCTACAGATTTAAGGCTTTCGCCTATTAACAAATGGATAGTAAATAAAAACAGTGATGTAGCCAAAAACATATACAATAAAAAAATCATATAAATTGTTTAAACCTCATAGTGTTTACTATGAGGTTTAACTGGCTTTATCAAATAAGAAACTATTTTTTCTTATGTCTGTTTTTTCTTAAACGTTTTTTACGTTTGTGGGTAGCCATTTTATGTCTCTTTCTTTTTTTACCGCTTGGCATAGTTTTAAGTTTTAAATGTTTTTATTAATCTGTTAATTAATTTTTATTCTTTAGTTCAGCCACCTTCTTATCAATGAATGAAGATAAGGTTGGGTTAGCCGCTAATTTTTTGCTTGATAGGTAAGCATTTACTGCTTCTTTATTTCTGCCTAAATTTTCTAAAGCTGTTCCTAAATAAAAATAGGCTTCAGGAGTTGGAGCAGCGGCAATTACGGTATTAAAACGAGGAATTGCTTTATCAAACTGACCTGATTTTATAGAGAACAATCCTAAATTCATATTGGCCTTTACATTTTTAGGTTCTTTAGCAACAACTTCTAACAACATTGCAATACCTTGCATTGGTGCGCCTAAGCCGTTTACTATCGTTATACCTAAGCCTGTTTTAGCTTCAATGTTTGTAGAGTCTTTCTCTAATGCATTTTTGTAAGATACATTGGCTTTCTGCAATAAAGCAGGTTGCGCTATGCTATCTTGTGTGCTTTCAAAAGCTTTTATAAATTGATTACCGGCAGCTAACCACGATTTTGATGATGGTTCGCCTTCGGCTACAACTTCTAAATACAGTGCAGATGGCGTAATTTGCTCAACATCGTCCCATTTCTGAGCCAGTTGTTTAGCAAGTTCAATCTTCTCTGCGCCATTTGCGCCTTTGTAGCTGTTTTCTAAAGCTGTAATGTCTGTAGCCAAATTCTTATTGATTACATTCTTTGCAGCAGTAGACGAAGTTTCGAGGTTTAGTACCGATGTATTTGATGGAGAAGCTGCTCTGGCCATTGGGCCACTTGAAGGCATTTTTCCATTTTCTTCCGTTGGTTTAACCAAACCCTTAATGTCTCTTGTAAATAAGAATGCAACAAGCAATACAATCGCTCCAATAACTATGGTTTGTTTTGATCTGATATTGCTATTCATATATAAGACTTAGGCTTCTACGTTAATTTTTTTTGAATTGCTTTTTACTTTATCAACAAATACTTTTGCTGGTTTAAAGCTAGGAACGAAGTGTTCTGGGATAATTATTGCAGTATTTTTTGAGATATTTCTCGCAGTTTTTTGCGCTCTCTTTTTAACAACAAAGCTTCCGAAGCCTCTTACGTATACATTTTCACCGCCAATCATGCTGGTTTTGATAACCTTGAAAAATGCCTCAACTGTTTCCTGTACATCAACCTTCTCAATTCCGGTTTTTGTTGATATTTCTGAAATAATATCTGCCTTAGTCATATTTTATTATTTATTATATATTATGTTTTAATATTACTACTGTTTTGGGGTTGCAAAAGTATTGCTTTTTAATGAGATAGGGAAATAAAAGATGATTTTTTTATCACTAGACTTATCAGGCAATTGCAAGTTTTTTTTTAATCGGATAAATAGACCGTAATTTGCAGTAATGATATTTCAAAATGAACTCATCAATTGGTACCTGATAAATAAGAGAGATTTGCCCTGGAGGCATACCAATGATGCTTATACCATCTGGTTATCAGAGGTTATATTACAACAAACACGAGTAGAACAAGGGCTTCCGTACTTTAATAGGTTTTTAGAGAATTTCCCTACAGTTGCCGATTTTGCCAGTGCTACCGAAGCCAAAGTTTTGAAGCTTTGGCAAGGACTGGGTTATTACTCGAGGGGCAGGAATATGCATGCAACCGCTCAAATTGTGGTGAAAGATTATCATGGAATCTTCCCAAATCTGCATGATGAGCTCATAAAATTAAAAGGGATTGGTGAATATACAGCTGCTGCCATTTCCTCATTTTCGACTGGAGAAGCACGGGCTGTGGTAGATGGAAATGTATTTCGGGTACTCTCCAGGTTCTATGGTTTAGCTACGCCAATAAATAGCCCGGCCGGCAAAAAAGAGTTTTATGCGTTAGCAAATGATTTGCTCTACAAAGATGACCCTGCGCTATATAACCAGGCTGTTATGGAGTTTGGAGCCATGCAGTGCAAGCCAAAATCGCCCAATTGTAGCGTTTGCTCACTTAGTCAGGAGTGTTATGCTTTTAACCATGGCCAGGTAAATATGCTACCGGTTAAAATCCGCAAAGCCGAACAAAAACACCGGTATATTAATTATTTTGTTTGTTTTGAAGATGAAAAAGTATTGATCAGGGAAAGGCAAGCAGGGGATATATGGCAGCATTTATATGATTTCCCTAGCGTGGAAACTACAGAAGAATGCGAGTGGAGCGATTCATTATTCATCGATCGGGTAAAATCTGTATTCGGAAACAACGCCGATTTTACATTTATAAGAGCCAAAAAGCACATATTAACTCACCAAATAATCCATGTACAATTTTTTGCATTAAAAAATTATATATTTAACTTTAATAAACAAAAGGAACTTAATTGGGTTTCTTTAAGTAAATTAGATGAGTTACCGCAGCCAAAAGTAATCCATGATTTTGTTCTGGAATATTTTTATAAGAACAAAATGGAATAACTAACCATCTTATTCGGTGCGCACTTAGAAAACGAAACAACTAACCAAAAATATTTATGTCTGGGATTAACAAAGTTATTTTAGTAGGCCATTTAGGCAAAGACCCTGAAGTGCGACATTTAGACGGTGGCGTAACAGTAGCCAGTTTTCCATTAGCTACCTCGGAAACATACAACAAAGACGGTAAAAGAGTAGAACAAACGGAATGGCACAATATTGTGTTATGGCGTGGCTTAGCAGAGGTTGCTTCCAAATACCTTCAGAAAGGTAAACTGGTTTACATAGAGGGCAAATTAAGAACAAGATCCTTTGAAGACAAAGAAAAGGTTAAAAAATATGTAACAGAAATTGTGGCCGAAAACTTTACCATGTTAGGCAGAAAAAGCGATTTCGAGCAAAGTCCAACTACACCAACGCATCAAAGTTCTGAAGCTAAAATTGAAGATGAATTTACAATTGGTCCATCAGATGAGAATGGAGATCTTCCCTTTTAATTAAAGTTAAAATACATAAAAAAGCTACCTGATGAGAGGTAGCTTTTTTTATGCGCTTTTATTCCGTAGCCATAAAATAATGATACAAAAAAACTCCTGCCAGTTTTGCTAGCAAGAGTTTTTATGATTACACTAAAATCGTTAATTAATTTTAGTATAATAAATATTTAACTTTATCTTATTAGCAGTTGAGCTGCTAGCGCCTATAATCGATCTTTCTGCAGATGTAGCAGTAGGTGTTCTCTGGAAATCGGTATAAGATGTAGGAGCTAGGAATGTGCCATAATCTTCAACGTTTTTATCAATCAAGCTCTGAACGTAACTGGTTATGATAAAAATATAACGTTTCTTTAACGAATCGAAATAACCGCCAAAAAGTGCTGCACCCCCTGAAGCACTGCTTGAAAAAGTTGTAAAATCAGGTATATCGGCTGGTTGATGCGCAATATCCCAACGATATAAAGAAAGTCGTTGAGCAGCATTAAAAGGATATGCTGGTGCATTTTCACCTATCTCTACAACTAATTCTGCCTTATTGATAATTGCTTTCCCGTAAGTATCCTTAAAGCTTGTTAATGCTGGGAAGGTTAACTTGGTTTTTACACCGGCTAAGCCTTGTAAGTAAGTAACATTATATTGTTGAGCCGGATCTGTTGGAACTGCAACATCAATTTGTTTTTGCACTTCCGTGCCGGTATAATCGTGCTTAATGTTTGCGGCTATTCCGGAAATTGAACTGCCACTACTGCTATTTTGAACCAACGCTCCAATTGGAAAGTTAACACTATTGGTGTCTATTCCGCTTGATGAATTGGTTTTTTTCCAAACCAGTTGTAAATATGAATCGGTGCCTGTGAAATTGAAAAAGGCAATACCTCCAACCCCTGTTGAAGATGTTTTATTTACCTGAGCATATAAGCCTTTAAATGCGTCTATAAATTTTGCATTTGTGGATGTTCCTGCGGTGCCTAAGTTTAATATGGCGTTTTGTATAAATGCCTTGTTTAAAGGAATTCTGATCTGTGCAGGTACAGTTTTTAGAGTATCAGCTTTGCCTGGAACAATAATAGATATTTTTCTTTTAGTATTCGGCGCCAGTTTACCTGTAAAATTGCCTAAAAGTGTGTTGTTAATCGCTTGTACATCAGAGCTTTTATAATTCGTAACCTTATTAGCTAACTGATAAACATCAATACTGTATTTAGAATTGGTGGTATCGCCATAAAATTTGGTTAGTGTAGATGTTGTATCTAATTTTAATACCAAAACTGCAGAATCTAATACTGGAGTGGTACCGAAATCTGTATTAACAATTGGGTAAACCGTTAATGCTAAAGCTGCCTCGGTTTTTCCAAAGGTAGGGTCTACCATGTATCCCAATGGATAACGGTTTAATCCGTAGGTATTGGCAGCGTCTTCTTGTACAAGTTGAGCCTTAACCGGCGATACCACCAGCGTTCCGGTAATTGCAGCGTTCGGATCTACATCTAAACCAACACCATCAGGGTTTTTGCACGATGCAAAAAGAAAAAGACCTATCAACAGGGTTAATAAGTCTTGTTTTGTAAATTTCATATTTAAAATAATAATACCTT
This sequence comes from Pedobacter sp. 01N416, assembly GCF_056399685.1. NCBI lineage: Bacteria > Pseudomonadati > Bacteroidota > Sphingobacteriia > Sphingobacteriales > Sphingobacteriaceae > Pedobacter > Pedobacter sp. 01N416. The sequence goes on along the minus strand of NZ_JBFTRT010000025.1, from coordinate 7,743 downwards.
AATTAAGCAAGTGAAACCAGTTCGTCATTCGAAATTTCTTCATAAAAAGTATAGAAGTTTTCGAAATTCTCGGTTAAGTTAAAAGCTAATGTTGGCTTATTGGAATCTTTAACAAATTTTAACATAGCTGCATTTAGGTTTTCATCTGCTAAAACTACTGCATCAGAATGTGTTATCGCACCAATGTGCATGCTGTCGCAATCAGATGGCAAGAATGCTTTAGTATCATCCTCGGTCATATTGGCCATTACTGCTTTATTCGCGAAATTAGCATTTAATTTCTCTGTAAAGCCATCCTCATAAACAGAATATACTACTTTAGAATTTTTAAAAGTAGGATCATTTTTATAAGTTGTTTTGATATAGGCAGGAACTAATGCACTCATCCAGCCATGACAGTGAACAATATCTGGCGCCCAGCCTAATTTTTTAACGGTTTCCAATGCGCCTTTGCAAAAGAAAATTGTGCGTTCATCATTGTCGTCGAAGAATTTCCCGCTTGCATCTCTAAACACTTGTTTGCGTTGGAAATATTCTTCATTGTCTAAGAAATAAACCTGCATGCGTGCAGCTGGGATGGAGGCTACTTTAATGATTAAAGGATTATCGTTGTCATCGATAATGATGTTCATTCCTGATAAGCGGATTACTTCGTGTAAACGATTTCTTCTTTCGTTGATGTTACCAAATTTAGGCATTAAGATGCGGATTTCGAATCCTTTTTCTTGCATTGCTTGTGGTAATTGGCGCGTGATTTCAGAAATTTTAGTAAGCTCGAGGAAAGGCGACATCTCGTGTGTAACAATCAGCAGCTTCGTTTTGGCCATCTCCATATTCTAAGAAAATATTAAGTTAAATAAAAGATAATGAGCTGCAAAGGTAAGCATAATAATACTATTTATCAATATAGCAAGCATTTGTTTGGTTTCGTTTAGATTAATTTACACCTTTACGGCTTTAATTTAGTTTGTCCAAATTGGAAATATTTAAAACCAAAGCAGCACTTAAGGCTTTTTTAAAACCCTTAAAAGCATCAGGTAAAAAAATAGCACTTGTGCCTACCATGGGTGCCTTGCACAATGGTCATATATCGTTGATAAAAATGGCCCAACAAAATGCAGATATCATTATCTGTAGCATATTTGTAAATCCAACGCAGTTTACAGATCCCAAAGATTTAGAGAAATACCCGCGCCCAATCGAACACGATTTAGCCATGCTGGCCGATGCTGGTTGTAACGGTGTATTTATGCCTAATGTAGATGAAATGTATCCTGCCGGGGCCGACGAGGCTTGGCGCATTGATTTGGGTAATGCCGAATTTCTGTTGGAAGGCGAATTTAGAAAGGGCCACTATCAAGGTGTAACGCAGATTGTAAAAAAATTGTTTGATGCCGTTGAGCCAGATGTAGCCATGTTCGGACAAAAAGATTTCCAACAGGTATTAATGATCAAGAATATGCTGGCTTATTTTAAGCTGCCCATCACCATTATTACCTGTCCGATTATCCGCGAAGCCGATGGTTTAGCCATGAGCAGCCGAAATATCCATTTATCGGCCGATGATCGCAAACATTCGCTCGTGCTGAGTAAATCGCTGCAGTTCGTTGTTGATCATTTTAACGAATATTCACTATCCGAATTAGAAGATAAGGCCAAAGCATTTTACCATAATATTGATGGTGTTGAACTGGACTATTTTACCATTGCCAATGGCGATACACTGGAACCAGCCAAATCAAAACATGAAAATAACCTGATTGCGCTGGTTGCAGCAAAAGTAGGTTCAACCAGGCTGATCGATAATATGATTATTAAGTAAAGTCAAGATGTGCGTATCAAGAATCAGAATTTACCGATTTGCGAAACTCCAAACTGATGACTGAAAACTCCAAACTGATTACTAACTTTGCCGAATGGTTATCACAATATTAAAATCGAAAATACACCGTGTTAGGGTAACACAAGCCGAATTGAACTATGTAGGCAGTATTACGATAGATGAAGATTTGATGGATGCAGCTAACATTATCGCTAATGAAAAGGTGCAGATTGTAAATAATAATAATGGTGCACGTTTCGAAACTTATGTGATTAAAGGCGAACGCGGTACCGGAACCATCTGTTTAAATGGCGCAACAGCCCGTTTGGCTCAGCTTGGCGACATTCTCATCATTATGTCGTATGGCTCATTACCAATAGAAGAAGCCAAAAAATACAATCCAATATTGGTTTTTCCTGACGATAACAACCACTTGCTAAAATAACCTTGTGATATTCGACCTCAAAACAGCGCTAAAATATATCATCCTGTTTTTAATCGGGATAGGGGTTTTATATTTAGCTTTTAGAGGTCAGGATTTAGGAAAGATCTGGCAGGAAATTAAAACCGCCAACTACTTTTGGGTAATTACTTCTGCATTTGCCGTATGGATTGCACATGTATTACGTGCTTTGCGCTGGCAAATGCTGTACAAATCTATTCATTACAAAGTGAGTTTCTGGAATGCTTACCATGCCGTAATAATCGGCTATCTGGCTAACCTTGCTTTACCGCGCTTCGGAGAGATTGGCCGTTGTTCGGTTATTCACAAAGCCGAAAAGGTACCCATGTTTGCTTCTATAGGTACCGTAATTACCGAACGGCTATTTGATGTGCTGATGCTTTTTCTCACCAGTTTGGCAATGCTGATTTTTCAGTATGATATGGTAGCCGATTTTCTTTATCAAACCATATACGTCAATCTTATTAAAAAATTAAGTACGATTAATTATTTGTGGTTAGTTGGTTTGGGTATCATTATTTTGCTGCTCATTGCTGTTGCAATATATTTTCTCCGCCAAAAATTCAGTAAAAAATTCTTGCGTATTTTTGTAAGCCTGCGCCAGGGATTTGGCTCATATAGCAAGTTAAAACAAAAAGGATTATTTTTAACCTATACACTAGGGATATGGCTTTTCTACTCACTTTCTATGTATTTCGCCTTTTCTTCTATTCAAGCTACTTCAGGATTACATTTTAACGCTGCATTTACCGCAATTGTATTTTCTGGTTTTGCTATGGCAGCCCCTGTTCAGGGCGGTATTGGTATTTTCCACTGGATGGTTGCGCAGTCTTTGGTGCTGTATGGCATATCTTTTAAAGATGGTTTGGCTTACTCAACCATCATTCATTCTTCGCAGGTTTTATTGATTCTTGTTTTAGGAAGTTTAAGCCTTGGGCTCATCTTGACTAAAAGGGTGACTAAATAATCTTTTTGTGGGCGTTTTAACACGCTGTTCGCTGTATCTTTTTGGCTGCCCTTCTACTACGCTCCGGATGACAGCCAAAAAGGATGCCGCTTCCATCGTTAACGCAGATCATACAAGCAAATAAATATGGCTTAATAGTACAAGCTACCTTTGGTTAAATAAACCTGACCGACAGCGTTATCCCRGTTTAAGCACTATACTTTTTTATTTTTTTGTGTGCTTGCTTGTTTCACAGGTTTCACCGGATAAAGCACAGGGCAGGGCTATCGGAGCCCAAGAATTACTGCTCTTGCTTTCCAAAAAATAACCGAAACATCTGTTTAAAGCTATAATAGGCCGGTACTAAATACACCAATATAACAACCAATGAATTTAAAAATAAATTACTATGCAACCATAGTAATTTCGATCATTAATGCTACATTTGATTTACTAACCTTTTATACATAAATGTTATGCATTTTGAATTAAGTGAAGAGCAATTAATGATTCGGCAAGCTGCCCGCGATTTCGCGCAGCAAGAATTAAAGCCGGGTGTAATCGAACGAGACGAACATCAGAAATTTCCGGCCGAGCAGGTAAAAAAACTTGGAGAACTTGGTTTCCTGGGAATGATGGTGAACGAAAAATATAATGGAAGCGGACTCGATGCCATTTCTTACGTTTTGGTAATGGAAGAGCTATCTAAAATCGATGCTTCCGCATCTGTTGTTGTTTCGGTAAACAACTCGTTAGTTTGCTATGGATTAGAGGCCTATGGCAGTGAAGCCCAAAAAGAAAAATATTTAAAGCCGCTTGCAGCTGGAGAAAAAATAGGCGCATTTTGTTTATCGGAGCCCGAAGCCGGATCTGATGCTACCTCGCAACGTACGACCGCTGAAGATAAAGGCGATTATTATCTACTGAACGGTACAAAAAACTGGATCACCAACGGCGGTACTGCATCAACCTATCTGGTTATTGCGCAAACCCACCCAGAGTTAAGGCATAAAGGTATCAATGCTTTTATTGTAGAGAAAGGGATGGAAGGTTTTACCGTTGGACCAAAAGAAAATAAACTCGGCATCCGCGGATCTGATACACATTCTTTAATGTTTAACGATGTGAAGGTGCCAAAAGAAAATAGGATTGGTGAAGATGGCTTTGGTTTTAAGTTTGCCATGAAAACTTTAGAAGGCGGGAGGATCGGTATTGCGGCCCAGGCTTTAGGTATCGCACAGGGGGCTTTCGAGTTGGCCACGCAGTATGCTAAAGAGCGTAAATCATTCGGCAAACCAATTGCTGAACATCAGGCCATTGCTTTTAAACTGGCCGATATGGCTACACAGATCGAAGCCGCCAGGTTATTGGTTTATAAAGCTGCCTGGTTAAAGGATCAGGGTTTACCTTATACACAGGCCGGTTCTATGGCCAAGCTTTTTGCTTCAAAAGTGGCGATGGATGTAACCATCGAAGCTGTACAAGTGCACGGTGGTTACGGTTTCGTAAAAGAATACCACGTAGAACGGTTAATGCGCGATGCTAAAATTACCCAGATTTATGAAGGTACATCTGAGATTCAGAAAATGGTGATTTCGAGAGAAGTTATTCGTTAGTCGTTTAGTCAAAAGTCTGTAGTCCTTAGTCCAATCCGACTCATGACTACAGACTCACGACTTCGGACTATTCCTTCTCCCCAACTACAGCGCTAAACACTGCTTTAATTAAAGCTACAACTATAGCCAAAAATGCAGCAGCGATAAAGCCTGAAGTGTTAAAAGAGGTCATCATGTTATCAACCAATAAAATCATTAAAACGGTAATGATAAATGATACCAGTCCGAGCGTTAAAAAATTAACAGGGAATGTTAATAATCTTAAAATGAACCCAATGGTCGAGTTTGCAAGTGCAACCAGTACTGCAGCAATAATGGATGTTGCATAACTATCAACATGTACGCCAGGTACTATTCTTGCGCCGATAAAAAAGGCTAATCCCATCAAAAGGATTTCGATAATAAATCTCATAATTGTTTATTTTTGTAAATGTTCAAATGCTTTTTTAAATACCAGGCCATAATTGCTGTTGTTATATTTGCACTTTCATGTTCGAATACAAACAACAGGCCAATAATTAAGTTTTCTGGGGATAGTTCATCAATAATAATTAAAAATATTAATGAGGCGAGTCTGTTACAGGTTAAAAATGCCTATCAGGCTAACGCAGATACACTTAATTTGGTTTCTGTTTTGCTAAAACCGGGCGATCTGGACAGTATCCAGGATGAGCTGGAAGTGCCCGGCAAGGTTAAGATACTAGGCGATTCACTCGTATTTAATCCCGATCAGCCATTTCTTAAGGGTAAAGAATATCTGGTTGAGAGTTACATCGGGATAAAATTTGCAACCGTGGGCGATCTGATTATGGGGAAGGGTAAGCAGAATTTAAAAGCGCAGCAACAAACACTTAAACGGTAATAATCAGCATAATAATTAGCGCAAGTGTTTGATTTTTTCTAAAAAATTACTACATTTGCATCGTAATCGAAGAAAAGAGAAGGGGACAGTGTCCCCTTTTTCTATGAAATCAGGTTAAAATATGCAGGTAGAAAAGAGAGTTGCAGCCCTCGTTGAGGAAAAAATAGCAGATCGGCCAGAACTCTTTCTGGTTGAAGTAAAAATGTTGCCAAACAATAAATTAATTATCCATGTTGATGGCGACGAAGGTATTAGCATACAGGATTGTGTGGCCATAAGCAGGCATGTTGGTTTTCATCTCGAAGAAGAAAACGCAATAGAACAGGCTTATAATTTAGAAGTTTCTTCGCCGGGTGTTGGTGAGCCTTTAAAATTAATCCGTCAATACAATAAAAATATTGGCCGTACAGTAAGCATTAAGTTGAAAGAAGGATTAAAAAAAGAAGGGAAACTGCTTTCGGTTACAGAAAATAATCTGCTGATTGAAGAATCGGTTAAAGAAAAAGGGAAAAAGGCGGTAGCAATTCAAACAGATGTTCCGTTTAATGATATATTAGAAACAAGTGTGTTAATTTCATTTAAGTAAAAATGAGTACTACAACAATTAATTTGATCGACTCTTTTCAAGAGTTTAAAGATTTCAAAAATATAGATCGCCCAACGGTGATCAGTGTGCTGGAAGAAGTTTTTCGTAGCATGTTGCGTAAAAAATACGGAACAGACGAAAACTGTGATGTTATCGTGAATCCGGATAACGGGGATTTGGAGATCTGGAGAACTAGAAAAGTAATGGAAGATGGATTTTCTGAGGATGATGATTTAGAGATCGAGCTTGCTGAAGTTTCTAAATTAGATAGCACTTTAGAAGTTGGCGATGATTATATCGAGCAGATTACTTTAGAAAGTTTTGGCCGTAGAGCAATTTTAGCTGCCCGTCAAACTTTGGTTTCTAAAGTATTGGAATTAGAGAAAGACGAAATCTTCAAAAAATATAAAGATAGGGTAGGCGAAATCGTAACAGGTGAAGTTTACCAGGTTTGGAAGAAAGAAACTTTGGTTTTAGATGATGAAGGTAACGAACTTTTAATGCCTAAAACAGAGCAGATTCCAGCAGATTATTTCAAAAAAGGTGATTCTGTAAGAGCAGTGATCTCTAAAGTAGAAATGATCAACGCTAACCCGAAAATTATCATTTCGAGAACAGCACCAGAATTTTTGCAACGCCTTTTCGAACAGGAAGTTCCAGAAATTTTCGATGGTTTAATTACCGTTAAGAAAATTGTTCGCGAACCAGGAGAACGTGCTAAAGTTGCTGTTGAATCGTACGATGACCGTATCGATCCAGTTGGAGCGTGTGTAGGTATGAAAGGGTCACGTATCCACGGTATCGTTCGCGAATTGAAAAACGAAAACATTGATGTGATTAATTTCACCAATAATATTTCATTATACATTACCCGTGCTTTAAGCCCGGCAAAAATCACCTCTATTAAATTGGATGATGAAACCAAACATGCATCGGTTTACTTAAAACCAGATCAGGTTTCATTGGCAATTGGACGTGGCGGACACAATATTAAACTGGCTGGTAAGTTAACTGGCTACGAAATTGATGTGTATCGTGAAGCCGGAGAAGAAAACGACGAGGATGTTGATTTAGAAGAATTCTCAGATGAGATTGATAGCTGGATCATTGATGAATTAAAGGCTATCGGTTGCGATACTGCTAAGAGTGTACTAGCACTTACAGTAGAAGATTTGGTAAAACGCACCGACCTTGAAGAGGAAACCATTAAAGAAGTGGTTCAAATTTTGAAGTCAGAATTTGAATAAGTGGTGTAATTGCCAAATAAACACTACTTTTGTATTAAATAAAAAAACAATAACAGGAGCTAAATGTCAGACGACAAACCAATCATTTTAATTAAAGCTATTAAAGAACTTAATATAGGCATGGGTACGGCCGTTGAGTTTTTAAACAAAAAGGGATTCTCTGCCGAGAAGAGCCCTATGTTTAAACTTACGGGAGACATG
>NZ_JBFTRT010000024.1:0-16418 GCF_056399685.1 Pedobacter sp. 01N416 | reverse complement strand
TGCCCAACCATTGCATTCAGGTTATATTTGTTGGCAAAAGAATGCGAGTAGGTTAGGTAATTGGTAAGGGAATAAAATGTATTTTTTCCGCTAAAATAACTTGCCGAATTAGAGGTTTTGGAGTAAGCGCCCATTGTATAAATAGGATCAAACTGATCTTCGGTAGCTGTCGTAAAATTCCCTGATATCTCATTGCGTAGTGTAAGTCCTTTGGCAAACTGAATTTCGGCATAAGCATTTCCGAATAATTCGTAGCGGTTCTTAAGGTCTTTTACGATTTTCGCCAAGGCAAATGGATTGCTTCCTGTAGCGCCATAAATATTGGGATCATTGCCGCCCCAGGTACCATCTGGATTTACCACATTTACATCAGGTGTTTGATTTAACGCCTGTCTGATTACGCCTGATTGAGAAGTAGTTACATTTTCTTTTACATTGGCCAATTGCAGGCTCACCCCCATTTTTAACCAATCGGTTGTTTTGTTATCCAGGTTTAAGCGGCTTGAGATCCTTCTGAAATCAGATCCCAGTGCAATTCCGTCCTGAGAAAAATAAGTTCCTGAAAGGTAATATTTCGTTCTGGCATCACCTCCGGTAAGGGCAACATTATGGTTCTGCATCAGTGCGGTCCTGAATAAGGCTTTTTGCCAATCCGTTCCCACACCCAGGTATGCAGGATTTGCAAACTGCGGTCTGAGATCATAACCGATGATTGCGGCCTTGTCATTCATAAAGGTTGCATATTCCCTAAGGTTCATTACCTCATAGTATTTGGGTAGCGCCTGGGCACCTGCATAACCATCATAGCTCACTACCGGAGGACCAGAAACCCCTCGCTTAGTAGTGATGATGACCACACCGTTGGTTGCCTGTGCGCCATAAATAGCGGTAGCTGAAGCATCCTTCAAAATATCTATTGAAGCGATTTCGGATGGATTGATACTGGATAATGGATTTGTACCCTTATCTCCGGTTGAAGGCAAGATCTGAAGACCATCTACTACATATAAAGGAGGATTATTACTAAAGCCCGATAGTCCGCGGATCTGAACAGAAACACCTCCACCTGGCTGGCCGGAAATCTGTTGAACCACAACACCGGGAACTTTTCCCTGTAGTGCCTGATCAACAGTTGTTGGCTGTGTTCTAAGGAGTTCTTTGCCAGAAATCGAAGATATAGATCCCGTAAGATCACCCCTGGCCTTATCACCATAGCCAATTACAACAACTTCATCCAGTTTTGTAGATTCGATCCTTAAGATAACATTGATGACACTACCATCACCGATCATTATTTCCTGTGATTGAAAACCGATCATTTTGAAAACGAGTACATCACCAGTATTCGCCCTTATAGAATACTGTCCCTGTTCATTTGTTGATACAGCTGTGTTCTTAGCCTTGAGCAGCACGGTAGCTCCGCGCAATGGTGCGGGATTGTCGTTCCCCACGATCTTTCCTGTAATCTGCCTCTCCTGGGCATAACCTTTTAAGTGCAGGAGCACTAAGAAAATTACCACCAGCAAAAAAGCCGGTAATTTCCGAATAGAAATTTTTTGGTTCATATTTGGTTTATTTTGGTTTGTTTCGCCCTTAATTAACGACACCTCCAGGAACAGCGAGAAATAAGAGTTTATTCTCCCTAACACTGACCCTAGTTGCTTGCCATTAATTATTGGCTTTGAATATTCAAATATAGTTTCAAGTCAAACTGACGAATGCCTCAAATGATACAAAGAAGGATATTTTTGTTACATAGCTATCGGTAGCATTTTGATTAGAAAGCTAAACAAAACACCTTTAAACACTGAAAAACAAACAAATAACTAAAAAACAAGATAATTTTGCCTTATAAAAACATCTCTCCCTTATGTAACATTTTATCAATTTTTAGGCTTTATCCTGAAATGAATATGTTAACTAAAGTCACATAAATCCCCTAAAAACCATTTATGTTTTAACGGATAATTGTAAGCAAGCCTTGCCTGTAAAATACTAAAATTAACAGGCAACATTTGTTACCTATTTAGTAACATATATACCCCGTGTACAGATTACCTATAGTTACTTTTAATTGTTGGCATGTAGATCCTATAAACCCATGGACCGGCCTTACTTTTTATAATCAGCGTGATTGCTGGTTCGAATCAGTATTACCGGCCATTGCAGGTTTATCAGCCTCAGCCTACTAATAATCACCATATCTAACCAAAAAACAATTATGAGCATGAAAATTATCAATCTAACAAGGCTGTTAGAACCAACAAGACTGCAGCCCCGGCTACTGTCGGGAAGTACGTGGCCCGTCAGTGTACAAACAATCGGAAACGAAAAAAACACAACATCAACCGATGGTAACAAACCGCTTTCCTGTATTAACTCAGTAAAAAAGGAAAGCAAACCACATTACCTGCACCAATGGTTTCTTATCCGATCAATAAAAAACTATCTGTAAAAAGCTAGTTGCTTAATCTATTATTAGCTGTTATTGGATGAATCTAATACAGTTTACTAACCAAATCATCTACAACAATATGAGAACCTTAAAATATTTTATGGGCATCTTTATGTTCCTTTTAGTAACAAGATGCCAAAAGCCGGAAGTTGCCCTTCCAGAATCGGATACAACTAATAAAACAACTGCCAGGGCGTTAACCGCAACCAGTTATCCAAGTTATAACCTATCACCTCTTCCACCCGACCAATCGGGAGTAAACAGCACGGCGATGCAGCTTTCGGCAAAATTCAAACTGGGCTGGAATATAGGCAACACACTTGAGGCAATTGGTGGTGAAACAAACTGGGGCAATCCTATGGTTAGCCAGGCGCTTATCGATCAGGTGAAAAGAAGCGGTTTTACTGCCGTTCGGATCCCTTGCTCATGGAACCAATATATGGCCAACAGTGCTACGGCAGAACTTCAGCAATCATGGCTAAACAGGGTAAAGCAAGTTGTGCAATACTGTGTTAACGATGGCCTGTATGTAATATTAAATATCCATTGGGACGGAGGTTGGCTGGAGAACAACTGTACCACAGCCCAGCAGGCCGCGGTTAACGCCATGCAAAAAGCTTTTTGGGAGCAGATTGCGACACAGATGCGTGATTTTGACGAACATGTTATGTTTGCCAGTGCTAACGAACCTGCGGTATCAGATGCTACCGGAATGGGCGTTCTGCTTTCCTATCATCAAACCTTTGTAAATGCAGTCAGATCAACTGGTGGCCGAAATAGTTACAGGGTGTTGGTTATTCAAGGACCCACAACCAGCATTGAATACACCAATAATTTAATGAATACCCTGCCCACCGATCCTGCAGCCAATCGCCTGATGGTTGAAGTACATCATTACACTCCTTTTAATTTTGCCGGTCTCACTCAGGATGTAAGTTGGGGCAATATGTTTTATTATTGGGGCGATGGATATCATTCTACTACTGATGCTTCACGGAATGCCACATTTGGCGAGGAATCAAATGCCGGAGCAGATTTTTCGCTGATGAAGACCAAGTATATTGATAAAGGTATTCCGGTTATATTGGGAGAATATGGAGCAATCCGGCGGTCGACAACGCTTTCTGGAGATGCGTTGACACTGCATCTGGCCAGCAGGGCATACTATATCAATCATGTTACCCACCAGGCACTCTTAAATGGCTTGCTTCCATTTTATTTCGATGATGGATCAAGTGGAAACAATGCATTTAGAATCATTGACAGGCAGACAAACGGAGTTGCTGATCAGCAAGGCCTTGCCGCAGTATTACAGGGCGCACAAAATAACACGACTTCAACCATCCAGATGGGACAGGTTTACCAGATTGTAAACAGATACAGTTTTAAGGCATTGGAAATTGGAGGATGGGGTACTGCCAATCAAACACCTGCTCAGCAATGGGCTTATGTAGCGGGCGCAAACCAGCAATTCAAAGTGGAAGATGCGGGAGGTGGATATTACAGGTTAACACCAATGCATGCCACCGGAAAGTGTTTAGAAATTAATGGCTGGAGCACTGCTGATGGCGGCCAGGCAGCTTTATGGGATTATAGTGGCGGTGCAAATCAAAAATGGTCAATTCAGATTACCAGTAATGGATATTATAGGATCGTTAATGTAAATAGCGGAAAGGCTTTGGATATTAATGGATCTTCACTCAACAATGGCGGCACAGCTATTCAATGGTCATATAGTGGCGGACGTAACCAGCAGTGGGCATTTTTGAAAATATAAACATTACAAACCAATAATCTGATACAGTTGCTCAGCGTTTATTTCAGGTGCTATCAGATCTTTTGGGCAGTCTGATTAAAAGCGAGGTTCATGCAATGAAAAAATTTCAGTTCCGTACACTGAAAAAATTTCAGAAAAAATGAAAATTTTTCAGCTTGACCGCCATAATCGCTTTATTTTCACCATTGGCATAGCGGTTGATTAATTAAAATTGGACCATCAGCGTCCAGAGAAAATTAATTGATTTATAGTCCATTTATTATTAAAAGTTTTAAAGGAGAAAACACTATGACATTGGTTAAATTCAATCCAGAAAAAAAGAATAGTTCATTATTGCCAGGCTTTAATGACATCTTTGAATCAGTACTTGGCGACACTTTTTTTACCGACCGTCGTTTAAGCAACGTTCCGGCTGTAAATATCTCGGAGTCAGCCGATCACTATCACATTGAGCTTGCTGCGCCCGGACTTAAAAAAGATGATTTCCGCGTTTCGGTAGAAAGGGATATGCTCACGATCTCAACTGAAACAAAAAACGAAAACCTTAGCGAAGGAAGAACCTATAACAGAAAAGAGTATAGTTATTCGGCTTTCACAAGATCTTTCACACTTCCGGAAAGTGCTGACATTGAAAAGATCAGTGCAAGCTATAACGATGGGATTCTGAAACTTGAACTTCCTAAAAAAGAGGAAGCCAAAGCGGTCGCCAGACAGATCGAAATCCAATAAAAAAAATGCCGCATATAGCGGCATTTTTTTTTAGATAATCCCTCCACCAGCTTTCGCACTAAAAGCGCTTTGCAGGATTAATTAATGGTAAGCTGAAATAAAAAACCGAGCCCTTTGTTAACTGGCTTTCTGCCCATATCTTTCCTCCATGTCTCTGTATAATCTCGGCAGATAGATAAAGTCCTATTCCAAAACCGGCAACAGTACTCATCCGATTGTTTTCTACCCGGTAAAACCGTTCGAATAGTTTTGGTATATCGTTTTCATCTATTCCCATCCCATGATCCATTATGCGGAATACGGCTTTATCATCCTCAAGATAACTGTCAATAGTTATTTCACTATCAGCCGGCGAATATTTCACCGCATTACTGATCAGATTATTGACCACATGTCCAAGTTTGTCCCTGTCTGCGTTCACAAAAAAACCGGGTTGGAATGCATATTTTATATTATGGTTGTTTACCGTTGCGATATATTCCTCTACCACTTCCTTAAGCAGGACAGACATTTCTATAGGCTGAAAATCCATCAGCATTTTTCCCGATTCCAAACGAGAGAGGTTGAGAAAACCATTGATCATGCCAGTCATTTTATTGATCTGACGCTCAGCGCCCTGGAGGGCCTTATCTGCAAAGCCATTCATCGTACCCATGGCTTTCAGCTGCATAACCTGAATATAACCTTTCATGGAAGTAAGCGGTGTCTTGAGTTCGTGACTAACCATTGCAATAAAATCGTTCTTCCGCTGTTCATCCCTTTTCTGATCTGTCACGTCCATTAAAACAGCATAAAAGCTATCAAAATCGCCAAAGCTGCCTTTTTTTAACTTACCAACTATCCTCATCCAACGGTTCTCACCGGAAATAAGATGCTTGATCGGATAGGTATAATCCAGGGGCTTTCCAAGATTGATACAATCCTGAAGAACCCCTTGAAGCGCTGATAGGTATTCGGAACCAACACTGCTCAGCACCATTGTCCAGCTCACCTCCCCCTCCAAAGGCAAACCGCAGAGTTTCCTGAACCGCTCTGATACTTCAACCCGTCCTGTTTTGATATCCAGGTTACAACTGCCCAGCTCAGCAGCGTCGAAGGCAGACTGTAAGTTATCTTCGCTCTCCCTCAGCGCATCGAGTGCATCTTTAAGCTGACCGTTGACTTCTTGCTGAAGATCATTGACTGCTGCGAGTTTTTCGTTGATAGTCTCGAGCTCCTGTGTCCTTAGCCTGACTGTATTTTCAAGATTTTCATTGAGTTCATCTGCATTTTTTCTTGCCGCTTCAAGTTCCCTGTTCCTCGTTTCCAAAAGCAACTGGTTTTTCTTCAGCTCGCTTAGGTCAGTAATAATGACGCTCAGTGAAGTGCCTTCATCAAGATTAAGCGCCTTTAGAGAGAGCTGAACCGCCAAGGAAGTTCCCGAGCTGTTGATGATATCTACTTCTGCCTTGGTGTCCACTTCCCAAGCGCCATCGATTGTCTCTCGAACAAAGGCCTGATCTTCTATTGAAAAAAATGCCAAAAAGTTTAGACCGATAACCTTTTCTAAAGGCAGCCCCAAAAGCCTTGCGAGTTGTGAGTTGCAATACAGTACCCTATATGATTCATCGAGGGTAAGTGCGCTTTCGGTCATCTGTTCGATAAAGATCCTGTAGGTATGATCAGCGCTCTTAAGCGTAAAAAGCTGATGACCATCCTGGCCATTTACAATCAGGGCATCAACTTCTCCAGAGCGGATTGCATGGATAATATCGTTGGCTTCCTCGAGCTGGATACGAAGTTCTTCATAGGCCCGCTCGAGCCTGATATGTTCACTTGACTTCTGCATAACTTAATAACTGATACCCAAACCTTTCAATACTTTCGCACGGTCAGAGCAGTCCCCGATCAGCTTTTTGATCGGAACTGGCGATTTTTTGATCAACATCGGGATGGCCGTCACATCTTCCTGCTGCACTAACAAGGGCTGCTGATGTGCATCAATGATATCCAGCTCATACCTGCCGGCAATAAATTCCTCGCATATTGCACGGATGTTGACAACTGCCCTTGCGGAAACTGGTGATGCACCTGCAATGAAAAGCCTAAGCGAAAAAAAATCGTCGCTTTGGGTACTGTCTGGATGATCGGGGTTTCCTATCGGCATAACTAATTATTAATCTTTGTACGTATGTCCAGTCCTACCAGAACCTTTTCCTCATTTGAAAGGTCACCTATAATTTTGCGGACCGGTTCAGGCACTTTTTTTACCAGTGTCGGAATGGCAAATATCTGATCACCTTCAGCCAGCTGTGGTTTTTCCAAAAGATCGATCACCTCAATACTATATTTTCCTTTCAGATGCTCCTCGCAGAGCTTTTTCAGGTTTTCCAGTGCGACTACCGATTTATTGGTTTTACCGGCCACATATAGCCGGAGTTCATATGCTTTCCCCACTATTTATTTGTTTTTGTTTACATTTTTTTCTTCTCCACCATCATCTCCCCTGCGCAGATCGGCAATTTTGCTTATCGTTTCGCCCATGATCTGTTTTTTTAAAGCCTCCTCAACATAAACTTTATTGAGTTCCTCTTCTGCTGATTCATATTCGGATCTTAGACTTTCTATCTTTGATTCTAAAATTTTCCGTTTGCGTTGAAGTTCACGGTCCTTACGGCTGACAGCCTGGGCATGGATGATCTCGCCGGTCTGCTCCATAAGCATCCTTGCCTCCCGCGCCGAGCCGGTTAGCACGCCATCCTCGGTAAGATATACATCCACCAGATCCAGTCCCTTATCTGTAATCACAAATTCGCGTATCTGGTTTGAATGTTTCATTCCTCTTGACTTCATGATATACAATCCACGGTTCCGCTCACCGTTGTTCTCAATATCACGGATTAAAAGCCAGGCATCAACAAGCGAAGAAACCCCTTCATCAGTCTGTTCGTTGACTATATTATTAAGGGTGAGGGCTGTAAACATTACCGTAATCTGTTCAGCCTGCAGAAAATCGATCAGGCGCACAAGCATAGTTTTCACATCACTAACCGATCCTATCGTGATCAGGTTGGTGATCGGGTCAAGTATAACAACAGATGGCTTGGACTTTTTGATTGCCTTATGGATCGCCACCAGATGCATTTCCAGCCCGTACAAAGTAGGGCGTGAAGCGTAAAACTCAAGCGTTCCTTCCTTAAGGTGTTTTTGAAGATCTATACCTATAGAACGCATGTTTCTGATGATCTGTTTTGGGGATTCTTCGAAAGCAAAGAAAAGGCATTTCTCTCCCCTAAGACAGGCCGCATTGGCGAATGTTGCTGCTATACTGGTCTTGCCCGTGCCGGCTGTCCCAGAAACCAGAATACTGCTCCCTTTATAAAAGCCAGAATTTCCCAGCATTTTATCCAGCGAAGCAATGCCTGAGGGCAAGCTTTTTGTGGAAACCTCATGATTCAACTGCAGAGAGGTAACAGGAAGCACTGAGATCCCCTCATCGTCGATCAGAAAGGGATATTCATTGGTTCCATGGACCGATCCCCGGTATTTTACAACCCTGAGCCTCCTTGTAGAGATCTGGTTGATAATTCTGTGATCAAGTAAAATTACACAATCTGACACGTACTCTTCAAGGCCCTGACGGGTAAGGCCATTTCCTCCTCGTTCACCTGTTATGACCGCCGTAACGCCTTTCGATTTTAGAAACTGAAAAAGTCTCCTGATCTCTGCCCGCAGCACTGCCGTATTATTTAGCCCCGCGAAAAGGTTCTCGATGGTATCAAGTGCTACCCTCTTTGCACCTATACTGTCAATTGCGTATCCCAAACGGATAAAAAGCCCCTCCAGATCATACTCTCCGGTCTCCTCAATTTCTGAACGGTCAATATGCACGTAATCCAACCTTATCTTCTTATCCTTTTCTAACTGTTCCAGATCAAATCCAAGTGATGCTACGTTCGCTTTAAGTTCTTCGGCCTTTTCCTCAAAAGCCATAAATACTCCTGGTTCACCGTAATCCATGGCTCCTTTTACAATGAACTCTATGGAAAAAAGTGTTTTTCCAGAACCGGCCTCACCACAAACAAGTGTGGGTCTTCCCGAGGGCAGCCCGCCTAATGTAATCTCATCAAGTCCGGAAATACCGGTAAGTGTTTTAGGAATTGTACCAGTTGAGCGCGTTTCCTGTTGATTTTTTGATTTAGCCATTTATTTTTAACGCTTAAATCTATTAGATAATAGTAATATTGATCAATTCTTTTCAAACAAACAGGGAACATTAAAAAATGTTTGCGATAAGCGAATATATTGGTGCCGGAAAATACTTTATTTAAATGGGCAACAGCCATACATCCGTTGTAAGCCAACAAAAAAACAGAGAAAATCTTACCTGTCCGTTCATCCGACATCACAGGTCATTCCGTATCTATCCGGCAGAACATATAAAAAGCGGGCATCCCATACCGCTGCCCRCTT
This sequence comes from Pedobacter sp. 01N416, assembly GCF_056399685.1. Classification (NCBI taxonomy): domain Bacteria; kingdom Pseudomonadati; phylum Bacteroidota; class Sphingobacteriia; order Sphingobacteriales; family Sphingobacteriaceae; genus Pedobacter; species Pedobacter sp. 01N416. The sequence goes on along the minus strand of NZ_JBFTRT010000024.1, from coordinate 7,005 downwards.
TTAAGGTGCTAGGCATTTCCGCCCGCATTCCCGGCAAGATCTCCCCCTACATCATCTTCATCATCAGTTTCGCCGGTAAGCCCCCGTTGAACTTCGTTATCATCAGCTTCTTTTTCTTCGTTGGGACTTATTCGCGACTGTTCATTGCCGTTTTCATCTTCGTTGTCTTCTTCTTTTGGATCGATGTAATTTTTCATAGTATCTGTTTTATTGTAAAACAGGTACTTTATAACTATAGTTTCAAAAAAATAGCAAAATTGGCATCAAATATGGGCTGTCTGCTCAATAACTGGTCGGGATAGGAAGATTCGAACTTCCGACCTCCAGCACCCCATGCTGGCGCGATACCTGGCTACGCTATATCCCGTTTGCTGAATTCCCATTAGAGAACACAAAAATTGATACAAAGATATATCACATTGTGCTTTTGGTAGAAAAATTTTTAAAAAAGTTTGAAGGATTATTGATTTTTTAAACAGAAAATGAACAGCGCTTTCCCTTAAACTTTTTAACAATGCGAATGTTATATAAAAATGGAAAACATAGAACAACTCATTATACCTGCTGCAAGAAAAGGCGATACCGAGGTTTTAAAAGAACTAATGCGCAGAGGAGCGAATATAAATTTTCAGGACGATAAAGGTTATACCGCTTTGATTATTGCCTGCTATAACGACCAGCTGGAAGCGGCAGCATACCTGATTGCTTCGGGAGCAGACCTAAATCTTGGAGATCAGGGAGGCAATACAGCATTAATGGGTGCAGCATTTAAAGGCTATACCGGTATTGCTAAACTATTGATAGAAAGTGGGGCAGACATTAATCTTCAGCATGGAAACGGTGGAACCGCACTAATGTTTGCTGCAATGTTTGGCCGTAATGAGGTATTAAAACTACTTTTAGACCATGGCGCAAAAACCGCGCTCCAGGATATCAGGGGACAGCACGCATTAGATCTGGCCATTTTGCAGGGGAACGAAGCTGGAGCAGAACTGCTTGAATTATACAGCAAAAATGCTAATCTTGCAAAAGCGCCTTAACCAGCCCTTTCCACTGCGGATATGAAAAACCCAGTTTGGCCGCCATACCCACCATAAAATTCCTTCCCTTATCATAAAGGCTGCCCTTATCCGTATTTGGAACTTCATTTCTAGCATGTTCTTCTACACTAACACATCGTCCGGTCTGTGTAATGATAAAGCTTGATGTAGCCTCACTTTTTAAAAAGTGGGCAGTTTCCTTTTTTCGTGACAAAGGGTGTGCACAGGGCCTTACCCTCATGGATAATGTTTGCTTTTTACCGTCGCTTTCAGTTGTGATCTCCTCGATTTGAACCCAATCATAGCCCATTCCAGCCTGGGTTCCGGGACCAGGAATATCGATTCTGATATAATCATTTAACTGCGCCTGCCTTTCTGCACGGATGCCTTGAGGATCGATTAATTGGAATGCGGATATGCCTGCATAACGTCCCCATTCGTTAACGGACAATAATCTGGTACAAGCCCGTCCAAAAACCGCTACCGCTTCTGCCACGGTGCTACAGTCCCTGTGTTCTATTACATCCATCCCGCTGCCTGTATATTGGGCAGGTACGGCTTCTATGTTGTTTTTATTTTCCATAGCCAATAAATTTGGTGAAGGCCAAATAGCCTTCACCTTGGTTTATACCTTAAACTATGCTGGTATTTTTCTTTGAATTTCACGGTCCCAAAAGCGGTGCAGGGCAATCATTTCTGCAAAAGTCTTTGTAAGGGCAGTAATATCCTCCGTAATCAGAATTCCTTCGCGTAGTGCGGTACCGTTGGCATCTTCTGCCGGTAGCTTTTTAGCGAAATAAGTAGATTCCAATACCGAGAGCGCCTGTTTGTCGGCAGCAATTGCCTTGCAATGTTTAAAAGCCTCATTTAAGAAATGAATGGCATTGGCTTCTCCGCTAAGTGCATTAATTGAATTAGCGCCCCCAGGCACATATACTGCATCGTAAAGGACGGATGCTGCTGTTAGAAGACTTTCATCCACTGCAATATTTTTACCACCTGCCGAAATAATTTCACCCAATCTTGGCGCTATAATATGCACCACCGCTCCTTGTTCAACCAGGAAATCTTTAACTTTGCTAAGTGTCTTTTCATTTACACCGTCTGCAGTAAGTATTGCAATTTTTCTTGACTTAATGGTATCTTTAATCGTTGTGGCCATACTTAGCGCTATAGACCTTGCAAGGCTTCCTTTAGGATTTACCGAAGCATAATCCTTCCTTTTGCCATCAGCTGGCAGGCTATTGTTAAGGTCTGCCAAAGGGATTTTTGGAACCTGCAGGCCAAGTGCCTGCGCAACTGCCCCAGCCAGGCCCTTATCTATCTGAATTAATACAGCCAGCATACGCTCCCTTATAGGAATGGCCTTTACTTTGCCGAGTTCAAAACTAAGGGCATCAATAAGGTGGTTTTTTTCAGCATTGCTCTGTGAATTGAAGAACAAGCGGGCCTGTGAAAAATGATCAAAAAAACTTCTGCTCCTTGCCCGGATCTTTCTGGCATCAATTGCCTCATTATGACTTACAAAGCCACCTTGTGCAGCCGGTACCTGCCTTGGGTCGTTTGCGGCTAGTCCGTTTGGACCATAACTGGTTTTACCCCTGTTGATTGTTTGGCGCATATGGCCATCGCGTTGGTTATTATGCACGGGAATTACAGGTCTGTTAATCGGGATTTCATGAAAACTTGGTCCTCCCAATCGGATTAGCTGAGTATCGGTATAAGAAAACAATCTGCCCTGCAATAGCGGATCGTTTGTAAAATCGATACCTGGTACAACATGGCCAACGTGGAAAGCGACTTGCTCCGTTTCCGCGAAAAAGTTATCGGGGTTTCTGTTCAGTGTCATCTTACCAATACGCTGCACGGGAACGAGTTCTTCAGGGATCAGTTTGGTGGGATCCAAAAGATCAAATTCAAACTTAAACTCATCAGCTTCAGGAACGATCTGCACACCGAGTTCCCATTCTGGATAGGCGCCGGCCTCAATGGCATCCCAAAGATCCCTTCTATGAAAATCGGGGTCTTTGCCCGAAATATTTTGCGCCTCATCCCAGGCCACCGAATGCACACCCAAAAGTGGTTTCCAGTGGAATTTCACGAAACTGGCTTCACCATTGGCATTTACAAACCTAAAGGTATGTACGCCAAAGCCCTCCATCATGCGGTAGCTCCTTGGGATTGCACGATCACTCATCAGCCACATAATCATGTGCGACGACTCTGGCATCTGAGAAATAAAATCCCAAAAGGTGTCGTGAGCCGAAGCGGCCTGTGGCATTTCATTATCAGGCTCTGGTTTTACTGCATGAACAAGGTCTGGAAATTTAACTGCATCCTGAATAAAAAATACTGGCATATTATTGCCTACAAGGTCGAAATTCCCCTCCTGGGTATAAAATTTTACGGCAAAACCCCTTACGTCACGTGCCAGATCTGTCGATCCCCTGGAGCCTGCTACGGTTGAAAACCTAACAAACACAGGAGTTTCTGCTCCCGGATCGCATAAAAATGCGGCCCTGGTTAACTTAGACATGTCTTCGTATACCTTAAAAACGCCATGTGCAGCAGAACCCCTGGCATGCACTACCCTTTCGGGTATGCGTTCATGATCAAAATGTGTAATTTTCTCCCTAAGGATAAAATCCTCTAAAAGTGTTGCTCCTCTTTCTCCGGCTTTGAGCGAATTCTGATCATCGTTAATACCGACCCCATGGTTAGTTGTTAAAAATTCGCCTGTCGAATCTGCTACAAAAGATTCCAGTTGGGTAGTCTTACCATTTTCCTGTTGGGCAGGTTTATTTTTTCTTTTTGGTGTTTTCTTGTCCATAGTTTTTTTAGCTTACGCCTCTTTTTGGGCTGTTAACAAATATTTTTTTCTGCGGTTAATGCATTACTGATTGACGGAAAAACTATCGGCCAATGTGCCGTCGGCCCGGACAAAGCTTATCTTTGCCAATGTATTTCATTAACAATCTCTGATATTTTTTATGGCACCGGATGTATTTTCGACGGCATATAGAAAACCTGCAAAAACAATAAATGGTTTTAACAATTTACCCTGCCATGTTAAGTACCAACTTTGGGCACAATACTTTTAATGACGAAAAGTTTATCACAACTACCTAAGGGATAACCAGGTATTTTACAATTTAGCGTCCGTAAAGTTCGGTTCCTGATTTCAACCATTTTCGAAGCGCTTTGTCTGCTTCATTTTTTAACTAACCCAAAGTTGTATTGTTATTGTGGGTTCCGGATTGACAATAAAAGTGTTTATTGATGAGGAGTTCCGTTATCTTCTGCGCGGTCTGCATCCGAATCCGATTTTGCTGCTTGTTTTGATAATTCCCTGGCAGAAGCCTCGTCCTGATAAGCACTATCCGCATCACTTGCCTCAATCTGCGAATGCGGTACAATACCAATCTTATTTTCACTGTCCTGTTGATCTGTTTTTTTGTTTTCCATTGTTTCAAGTTTAAACCTTCAAAAATTATTTTCTGCAAGAAGCAAACCTTTGTTTTAAAACTTGTRCTTCATTAAATAAACAAGGTAAACTGTTACAGGTTTGATTTATTTAACGGTTAAAGTATTTGGTTACAACACTGGTTAACATGTCAATTAAATGTTAACCACAGCCACAATATCAACATGTGTTTAATAACTTAAAAAAGGAACGCCCAGGTATTTATATCCCCAAGGTCAGCAAGAGAAAATAAAAACTGAAAACCATCTGAAATTTTCACCTGTTTATATAAACAAAAACAACCCCTTAGACTTAATACTAAAGAATATGACAAACAAGCAAAACTTTTTTGAGCGTATATCTGACAGGATTACTTATTGGACCGGAAGTGCAAGCGCCTTCACCATAGCTGTTGGCATTATCGTAATCTGGGGCATTAGCGGACCTATTTTTAACTATTCGGATACCTGGCAACTGGTTATTAATACCGGAACAACAATTATTACTTTTTTAATGGTATTTCTGATCCAAAAAACCCAGAATAAAGATTCGAAAGCCATACAGTTAAAACTTAATGAGTTATTGGCGGCCAGCAGGCATGCAAGTAACCGCATGGTTGATATTGAAGATCTTTCGGAGGCAGAACTGGATATATTGCATAAATACTATGCGAAACTTTCTGATGTGGCAGAAAAAGAAGAAGATATCCATCATTCACATTCAATTGATTCTGCAAAAAAACGTTCAGAAGAAAAGTTAAAAGGTACGCCCAGACTGGTTAAAAATAAAAAAATTAATAAAAAAGATGAGAAACCTACCCTTAAATAACAACCAAGAAGATTTGAATACATTAAAGAAAAAATTTGATGATGGATTAATTGAATCATCATGGAGTGAAAACGGAGAATTAACCTATATTATCAACGATGGATTGGATTTAAATGAATATGCTAACCTGGCCAAACAGATTCTGGGAAGCGAAGGCGATATTGCCCATGATTTTACTGGCAAGGTTACCAATAAATCGAAAACTTCATCGGCAAGATTCGAATACAGGTCTGGCTGGTTTTTAGATGGCATGGCTGATGGAGAAATTGAATAGCCGGTAGCAGCAATGCGTAAGCAAACTGATAACGAAATATGAAATTAGGAAAGCATACATCGGCACATCGGGATGGTTAATTAAACTTAAATCAACCAGGTTAGATTAAAACTTTATTGACCATGATGGATAGATTTGCACAAGCCATCGTTGATAGCCCAAAAGGAAGCGTGCCTGCCATAAAAACTTAAAACGAAAAACATAAAACCATTTGAAATTTGAGCCTGTTCTATAGATATCAAAAACCTATTAAAATTGTAATTATGGCAACTACAAAAACAGCAGGCAACAAAGCCTCAAAATCTACATCAAAAACAGGAAAAATAGAAAATTCTGAATTCCATGATTTTTTTATTGATGAATTAAAGGATATTTATTGGGCAGAAAAACACCTTGCTAAAGCGCTTCCAAAAATGCAGAAAGCAGCCACTAGCCCTGAGCTCGCAGCAGCTTTTGAAAAGCACACAAAGGAAACTCAACAACATGTGAGCACACTGGAAGAAGTTTTTGGGCTTTTAGGTGAAAAACCAGTAGCTAAAAAGTGTGATGCAATGGCAGGTTTACTGGAAGAAGCCGATGGAATTATCGCTGATACCGATAAAGGTACGATGATAAGAGATGCAGGACTTATCCTGGCGGCTCAAAAAGTGGAACATTATGAAATTGCAACCTATGGTACCCTTAGGGTATTTGCCGAAAATATCGGACACAGCGACGTGGCCGAACTTCTTTCTCAGACCCTTGAAAATGAAAAGGCAACAGATGTGGCGCTGACCGAGATTGCTGTCAACGCGGTTAATGAAGAGGCCGTTGCAGAATAAAAAAGAGGGTGTATCATAAAGGCGATTTCACCTCAGATGCTGTCATGTTGTCCAAAGGACTACTATAAAGGCCTGTTTAAATACCCTTAAGGATGTTTAAACAGGCCTTTCGACAGGCTACTATTGATAGATTGCAAAAAATGTTCGTCTTTCCCGCGCAGGCGGGAATCTTAATGCGCGCGCTGGTAGCGATCGTTGTAAGATTGCTTCGTCGGCTGAAAAAGCCTTCTCGCAATGACGATCCTTCGAAACTTATCATTGCCAAAAAAATCTATCAGATCACATCCAAAAATAACGGACATGTAAGTGTTATTATTATGCAAATAATATGATCAACACAGGAAATCCCATATTCAACCATAAATTCACTTCTGATCCAACCATTTTGCTATACGCTCCCTGGCCAAAGAAAGCAAAACTGCCTGCAATTTGAACATCAATTTCACAGAAATATTCCCCTAATACTTTAATATTAACGCCCTATCTAACCTAGATGTCAGATCTTACCAACAAAAACACTATCCTAATATACTCCAGCAATGATTTATGGTTCTAATCCAGATCGCTGCAGTTGCATTT